>CBDUST010000026.1:0-26621 GCA_965369945.1 uncultured bacterium
ATTGTTCCAAAATATCAAAATTGTCGCCATGCGCTAGAAATCTCCTACTGACAACAGATTGAATTCATGATGGGCAGGGCAGGGCCTCCAAGCGGCCCTCTTCGGGCAGGACTCGGCCGGTTGCCGTCGATTCCAGGCAAAAGCAGCTACTGGAACTTGGGTTTCGGGCGGCGCGTTACACTCGTGCGTGGAACGATCGGCGGTAGAGCCGCGCGAACGTCATATGGGAGATGTCGGATCAACATTTTGCTTCCATTGCTGGAGGGAGCACCGTCATGACCAAACCAGTCCTGAAGCTTTACGGCGCCAACTGGTGTCCCGATTGCCGCAACACGAAGCGTTTCCTCGGCGAGCAGGGTGTGGCGTACGACTGGATCGACATCGATGCCGATGAAAACGCCAACCGCCGGATTGCCGAACTCAACAACGGGAAGCGAGTCATTCCCACGATCGAGTTGAACGGCGACGTGCTGGTCAACCCGAGCGATGCCGAGCTCGCCGAGCGTCTCGGACTGCGGTCGGAGGCAAGCCGATCGTTCTATGACCTCATTGTGATCGGGAGCGGACCCGCCGGACTCACCGCGGCGCTGTACGCGGCACGCGAAGGGCTGGACGTGTTAGTGGTCGAGCGCGGGAGTCCTGGCGGGCAGACCGGCGTTACCGACCGTTTGGACAATTTCCCCGGATTCCCCGATGGAATCAGCGGAATCGAATTCGCGTCGCGCCTTGTGAAGCAGGCCGAGCGGTTCGGCGCGGAACTGCTTCGCGCGACCGAGGCCTCTGGGATCCGGACTCACGGCGGGTCGCCTTGTCTGCAGACCGCGTCCGGGAGGGAGTACGCCGCCAGGTCGATACTGCTCTCGGGCGGCTCGACCTACCGCCGGCTGAACATTCCCGGCGAGGACGATCTCATCGGGGCCGGCGTCCACTTTTGCGCAACCTGCGACGGACCGTTCTACCGGGACCGGCACGTCGCCGTCATCGGGGGTGGTAACAGCGCGGGCGAGGAGAGCCTGTTCCTCACCCGCTTCGCCGATAGGGTCACGCTGCTGGTGCGCGCCGAGGCCATGAACGCCAGCCAGCTCGTCATCGACAAGGTGCTGGGGCATCCGAAGATCGAGACCCGCTTCAAGATCGAGGCCACGGAGTTCGTCGGAAATGGGTCGCTGCGATCGATCCGACTGCGCGACACGGCGACCGGCCAGTCCGATGAGCTGGAGTGCGCCGCCGCCTTCTTATTCATCGGGCTCTCGCCCAACACCGACTGGTTGCCCGCCTCGATCGCGCGCGACGACCGCGGCTTCATCACGACCGGTGCGAATCTGGAGACGTCCTTGCCCGGCGTGTTCGCCGCGGGCGACCTCCGTGCTGGAAGCACCAAGCAGGCGGCCTCAGCCGTCGGCGAGGGCGCCACAGCGGCGCTGATGATCCGCGATTACCTGAATCAGCATTGATCGTCAGGTGAGCACCCAAGTGCAGGTATCACCGGGCGTGTCGCAGTCAGCGCCGGAACTATGCGCCGTCAGCTTCCTTCCGGAAGATAGGCTGTCGACCCGAACACCTATACCTCTGTTGCGGCGGCCCAGCCAGTCAATTCCCGCCGGAATCTAGTGACTTTCCACTCGGCCGACGGAGGCCGGATTGCTGGTGCACGTCGGACCAACATCCAGGACACTCAGGATCGTTGGCACTTCTCGCATCTCGACTTGGGCTCGTTGGCTCGCTGCATTAACGATGATGCCAACGACGCAGCGCCGGATTGCGGCCAGGCGCTCTTCTTGGTCACGGCCACGCAAGATCTCATCTAGCTTTTCGACGAGTATTTGCATCCGATCTAGAAGCTCCGGGATCTCGTCTTCGGATAGGGCAATATAGTCCAGCGATTCAAGCCGTCGCTCTAATAGCGCACGTTTGCGATCATGGGTATTTGGGTTTCGGCTCGCGATGTTGGTTGGCGCGGAATCACCACCGTGTGCTGGGTCTAGGTGAGCCTGATCAAGTTCTGTGATCTCAGCTCGCAGCCTGCGCCTGATGACAGCCACCGTCCTCTCTTCGAGTACGACTCTACGTCGGATCGCTTGCAGGCAGTGATTACGACCCCTACATCCACGATATCGTTTGTAGAACTCGACAACTTGTTTGATAACGACCGCCTCGAGCGAATGTTGCGGGATCGCTCCCTTCTTGCACATTCTCCTGCCGCGATTCCACCCTCCACAGAGATACTCATGCTCCCTCTTACCTTGTGGTTTCCTCCTTGTGTTCTGAACGACGCATCCTTCATATCGGCTGCCGCAGTGTGCGCATGTCGCGAGCTGCGAGAGCAGGAAGCGCACAGGTGGTCCCGTCCATCGGAAGCCTGTCCGCCGAAGCACCTCTTGTTGGGGTTCTCCCGTGTCATGGATCTCCTTGACAAAGAGTTGTGCTCGTTCCCTGATGTTCCAGTTCACTCGCTCCCAAACGCTACGGCTAACGATCGGAGCGTGCGTATCTCGAACGACAATCCAATCGAGTTCCTCGTTGAAGCGCCATTTCCGAATCAATGCGTCTGTGCGTTCTACCGCTTCGCCGTTTCTGATCTGATTGATCTTGCCGTGAGTCCGACGGTTCCATGCGAGATCGCCCACATAGGCAGGATTTGTGAGAATCTGTCTGATGACGCTGCACGTCCAGCGCGTGCCGCATTTGTTTGACCAACTCGTGCCTCGGATCGTGGGAACACCAAGCCGGTTGAGTCGATCTGCGATTGCGGTGAAGCCGCGGCGTTCTTCCAAATAGAGTTGATAGATTTCGCGAACGGTTTCGACCCGATCCTGGCAGCTGAGCACAAGCCGGCAATGGTCCTGTTTTGTTAGTGCAGGAGATTCGTCGGGACTGAGAATTCGTAGCAGTTTCCATCGTTCATCGAAGAGCTCCTTTGTGCGATCCCGCATATGGCGGACAAAGAACATGAACGCTCCCGACGGCTTTTCGTAGTGAAGGTCAAAGCCGAACGGAGGTACGCCGCCCATCCAGCAACCCTTCGCTTGGTTTGAGGCCACCTTGCTGAGAAGGCCGCGGATCGTGACCTTGGACAGATCCTTGCTCTCCTCACGGGCCTGCCACTGCTTGACGGCTCGTAGCAGGTCGTCGGTTCTGTGGCCGGTGAAATGTTCGCTGACGTAGCGAACCTCCACACCATGCGTGCGGAGCACGTAGCGGTAGTGGCCGGCCTCATCGTTGTCGACTCGGCCGAATCGCTTGATGTCGTAGACGATCACGACGGCGAACTCACAGTCGCCGCGCTGAGCCGCGGCCATCATGGCCTGGAAAGCCTTACGGCCCTTGGTCCGTGTGCCGGTGATCGCGTCGTCGGTGTAGAAATGAATGAGGCGCAAGTTGTGCTTCGCGGCATATCGCTCAATCGCCGCTCGCTGGTCAGGGATCGACTGTTCCTGCTGGCTCGTGGATCTGCGAACATAGCCGACGGCGGTGGAGCGCCTGTCCGAGTTGGCTTGTCTGGCTGTCATGGCACTCGGTTCGCGCTTCAGGCAGGAGGCGCAAACGAGCATCACATAGGGGCCTAGGTTGGCCCACATAGCAAGGGGATTCCGGCCGGATTGCCAAAGATTCTGATTGGTAGTCCGAGGTCATTGCTCGCCCCAATGAAGTACGAAGGCGCCAGTTCGGGCGTGCGACATTCGCCGCAGAAGGCCATGTCATAGTCTGTGCCTATGACATGCTGTAACCGTGGTTGGTGCAAACGTTTACGGCAGTGTCAGCCTCCCAGCCTATGACAAAACTGACACCAAACTACGCTACATCACGGTCACCATATGCTGTACGGGGTGCTTGCCATTGATATTGATAGGTGCCTAGCGCGTGCAGCGGAGTAGAACAGTCCGTGCTCCTCCCGTACCTGCAGAGCGAGGGATCGTCGGTTCAACCCTGACCGCTAGCCGCCACGAATGAGTGTCGCGCACGATCCTCCAACACCCAACAAACGCCCGGATGAGGTTTTCGCCACCCACAGGTGTTTACCGTTGATATAGGTATGTGCGTGGCCCAGGCTGGCGCTACGCCGTTCTTACGCGAGACGTTCCGTATTGTCGCACTTTCCGGGGGTTCCGGGGGTTGGTTCGAAGCGGTACCCGATATCGCGGATCGTTTGGATCAACGTCGGTTTGTGGGGGTCGCGTTCGATCTTTTCTCGCAGAGTCGTGACACAACGGTCGACGCTGCGCGTGTTCACGTAAATGCCGGAACCCCATACTGATCGGAGAATCTCTTCGCGAGTGAGTGCACGACCTTCATGCTCGGCGAAGAACGTAAGGAGCTTGAACTCCTTCGGCGTCAGGTTCAGTTCTTGGCTATCGCGCATCAGTCGGTGTGCGCCCAAATCCAACTCAAAATCCCCGAAGCGTATGACGGCGGAATCTTCTCGATCCTTTCGGCGCAACATCGCCTTGATGCGCGCCAGGAGCTCGTTCATGCTGAATGGCTTTGTTACATAATCGTCAGCGCCGAGGTTCAGACCCAAGACAATGTCAGACTCCTGCCCCTTGGCGGTAAGCATGATGATGGGGATATCCACTCCCTCATCGCGCAGCAAACGACAGACCTCGTAGCCATTGATCTTGGGCAGCATGATGTCCAACAGAATGAGATCCGGTCGTGCATGAAGCGCAAGCTCAAGACCTGCTTCTCCGTCGCTGGCTGTCTTCACCGACATCCCTGCGTATTCGAAGTTATCCTTCAATACGCGCAGCATCGTCGTGTCGTCTTCGATGATCAGGATTGTCTCGGAGGCGTTCATCTGTTCTCGGGATCAGCCTTGATTCGCTCGCTTGGTTGCCCAAGCTGGGAGTTTCACTGAGAACGTTGTGCCCTTACCAAGTTCGCTCGTGACGCTGATCGTCCCGCCGTGCGCCTTGACGATGAATTGCACGATACTCAGACCGAGCCCGCAACCGGCACGACTGCGAGAAAGACTCTGATCAACCTGGTAAAAGCGATCGAACACTTTCTTGACGGCTCGCCGAGATAGCCCAATTCCGTTGTCTTGTACTTCCAGGCAGATCAGTCCGTTGTCACCATACGCGCGACAGACAATGTGTTTGTCATCGCCGGTGTATTTGTGCGCGTTGTCCAGCAGATTGATCAACACCGTAGTGAGCGCATCGGCATCAGCACGGACGGCCGGTAGGTTCGGTTCGATCTCGCTCTTCAGTTGATTGTTCGGCGAGGCGAATCGCTCGCGCATGGCCTCAGCGGCGGCGGCGATGATCGAGTCGATGTGCGTTTTCTCGAAGTCGAACGCCTGCTTGTTGCGCTCCATACGCGAGAACGCCAGGAAGTTGTCGATGAGCCGAGTCAACCGCTCGTTCTCGGTACTGATCAGCTCCAGGTACTCGTTTCGTTGTTGTTGATCACGGCAGCGGCCCTGGAGCATGGTGTCAACGAGGGCGCGCATCGAAGCCAGCGGTGTTTTCAGCTCATGAGTCACCGTGGCCACAAGGTCGTTTCTTATACGGGCAAGCTTCATCTGCGCGCTCACGAATCGCCCGATCACAACGGTCAGAAGTGCGATCGTTCCAACCACGATCGCGCCCGTCCAGAGATAGGCTGATATGCGTTTGTCAGCAGCCAAGACGAACGGATCGTCGCCGGTGAGCTGAAGCGCTACAGACCATCCGATGAGTGGTTCTTCCATTGTCTTGACAAGCAGGGGCTCCAACTTTTGGGTTGAGTCCGCTCCAGGCGCCAACAAAGTGATCGTCGCGTCCGACAACGCGAAATCATCATTGGTCAGAGCACGGGTCTCTGAGAGTACGCGCTGCTCGCGTAGAAGCGCAAGCACTCGGCCGTCGGATGAGGCAAGGCGCCACTGATCGGCGCTGCTTGTTCGTTGCAACACTCCAATGTCCGGGGGCGGGGGCGCGGGTGGTGGATTGTTTTGGAGATACGTCGCAGAGCGCGCCTCAGCGTCGAGCGTCACAAGGCTCTCTCGATCAACACCCAACGACTCGAGTCGCTGCATGATGAACAGCCGTTGACTACTTGGCATGTTTGTGCTGGAGTAATCGTTTGCAAGTGCGTGCAGTTTGGAAAGTGTCGTCGAGCGTACATCAAGGTCTTCATCTGACATTAAACGCAGTGCAAACAGTAGTGCGTTGGGTACGATCAGGTTTCCGTGCTGATCGAGCGATTCTCGGTACTGGAGTTCAGTGAGCGTTGCAGTCAGAATGTCCAGTGCCGCCTCACGTTGCTGCGAGTTCGCCAGACATCGCGCCTGGGCCTGCAACGCCTGAGCAGCTTCCGATCGACTGACAGCAGCGGTTGCGATCGCCGCATAGGCTCGGGCACCTGCGCTGTAGTCGAGTTGTTCGAATTCCAACCGTTCGGCGTTCTGCCACGGTACGGCCTGTGTCGGGCTGTGTCCGGGGGTCGGTTGCGCGGGCGATGGATAGTCGACTCGACCGGACTGATCGAAGATTATGACACCGTCGGCCAAATCATCTCGAATAACATGGGCGAAATGTGCTGCGCTACTGATCGGTTCGTTGGGAAATGCGAGCTGCGCTGCTCGATCGGTCCAATATGCTGCGATTCGTCGTTTGGCGACGTTGAGTTGATCTTCGTACACGGAAACGATTTTTTGGCGTGCAGCCAAGCGTTCGTTGCCGATCGCCTGGGCCATGAACCACAACACGAAGGTGCCGGAAACACTCACCGCCACGAGCAGGAGCACGAGTATCGGCCAGGAGCTTTGCTGGTGCGGTTGCGTGCGGATGCGTTTCAATGGGTGTGGCATACGTGAGAATCGCCTACTGTTGCTTGTTTGTTTGCACTCTAGTGTACGCGTACAAAAAGTGAACGGGCGGTGCGCCACTGTGGCGCACCGCCCGCGATTCCCTATCAGTTATGAGAAACGCTCTTATCCATTGGCAGGAAGTTCTCCATGACCCAGAGGTCCCCGCCTCCGGCATCGCGCTGGCCAAACGCGATGCGCCGCCCATCGGGATGCAGGGATAGTTTCCTTATCTTGAATCCCAGATTCAGCTTGCGCGGTTCGCCGCCTGTAGCGGGAATAATCCACAGCTCATCCGGCTCATCGGGGGCGCCGGGCCTTCCAACGACCACATGTCGTCCATCAGGTGTCCACGAGATCCCAACACCCCAGGGGAATCTCTTGCCCTCGGGTACTCTCAACAATTCGAGGGGTTCCCCGCCCGAAGCCGGGATCGTCATTACCACGTTCGGGAACACAGCCTCCGAAGATTCGCAGAAAGCCAACTGCTTTCCATCAGGCGAGGTTGCCAACATGTAGATGCCGGAGTTCGCTCGGTACAATTCGCTCTCCCGGCGAGTATTCAGATCAAAAGTCATGATTGCTTGACCGCGCACATAGTTGATCTGCTTTCCATCGTTTGAAAAAACAGGATATCGTGGTGAGGTGCCTAAATGTTCCTTCTCAGCATCATCCTGCACGAGCGTGGTGAAGTCTCCCGTTTGCACATCGACCAAGTGCAGGCCATAGTTGCGGCTGGGGGCGCCTTTAGTTAGACCGGCGACGAGGATCGAGCGCCCGTCGGGGGACCATCGGGGTGCGCCCCAAGCATGAGCAGCCGCCATTCCCAAAGACTTGGGTGAGAGATCCCGCTCCTGGCCGGTCTCGACTGACCGGATCACGAGCACGTATGTCTCTTGAGTACTTCTCCGCGACGCATAGGCAAGGTACTTCCCATCGGGCGACCAGATCGGCGCATGGTTCGTTCCTTCAAAGCGCAATGCCGTCTTGGTCGGGGGAGTTAGAACTCTTCCAGTTTCGAAGTCTAGCGCAGCAACGTAGACATCAGAGTCAGGCTGTCCAACACCGTAGTAAAAGGAACCATTCGAGGTAAATCCCTTCGGGTAGAACCTGTCGCCCGTTTCCTTGATCTGCGTAGGCGTGCCCATCGGCTTCCCGTCTTCCACGTTCAGCATCCATAGACCAGTGGAGCCCGACCGATCACTGACGAAAACGATTCCGTTCCCACCCGGCGTCCAGTACGGAGCCCAGTCGTCAGCTGGATGCTCGACCAGCGGTACTTCGCCGCTCCCATCAGTGGCGAGCAGGTAGATGTCCCGTTTCTCCGAACCCTCCTTCAACTCAAGGTCAAAGGCTACATATCGGCTGTCCGGAGAGAGGCTCATGTTTCGGGTATGTCGCTCACCGAGAGACTTAAGGGTGCGCACAGATCCGTCCGCGACCGAGACCAATACAATGTGATCTTCGTGCCCTCGTTCCAGGCTTTCGTCCTTCTTGCCTAAGAGCGCCAGGATGTACTTCCCGTCCTGCGACCACGCCCGAGGCCATGGGGCGTGATCCATCTCCGAAGGGCCGCTGGAGAGAATGCGCGACTCGGAACCATCGATCCCGACGATGCGCAGTTGGCTTCCCGCGCCCCTGTCGATCCAGTAGTAGGCGATCTGCTGACTGTCGGGAGACCATATGGAAACGTCGCAGAACTGATTGGGCGTCTCCCATGTTCCCTCATCCGTGAGGTCCCGGTTTTCCCCGGTCTTGAAATCGTGTAGCGCCAGGTTGCCTTTGGTCCAGTTCACGTAAGAAAAGTAACGGCCATCAGGTGAAGGCATGCCCATCAAGTCATATGCCGGCGCCCACACCTGACGGGTCGCCATCGCCGAGATTGGCTTACCGAGCGCGGACAATTGAACCCTGGCCTGAGCGACGCGCTCCGTTTGCATCGGAAACCGGTCGATCAGTTTCCGAAACGCGACCGCAGCATCCTGCTTTTGCCCCTTTTTCAGGTAGCACATTCCCAACCGGTATTGCGCCAGCGCCGCATACGTCCGATTCTTCTCCGCACTGGCAGCGATTCTTTCGTAGATCTCGATCGCTGCGTCGAGGTCGCCAACCGTTTCTTCGATAAAGATGCCCTCCTGCAGGAGTGTCGAAGCCGACTGCCCCCACGCCGGCGACGTGAAAACCAATGCAGCGATGGCCAGGATTGCGATGTTTCGTTTGAGTTGCATGACTTGAGTCTCCATCTAGAAGTCCAAGGGAATCGAGTGTGACTGGATCGTCGAAGCAAACTCTAGCCAGGCAATGTTACGGTCCTGTTACCGTTCGGTCCGAGTTTCGTCCTTTTTTCAGTGACTGTTCCGGTGGTCCGAAACCGGTTGTGTCATCGGGCTGGCGATTGAGCGAAGTTCCGGGTCAGACTCAGTTCCAACCTAACAGCTTGTCGAAATGAGCACCTTCCGGGTTTTCAATACCCCATAGCGTTTTTGGGCGCCGAGTGTCTCTAGTTGAAAGTGATCACCATTCTCGGTTGCTCAGATGGGTCTTGCGGTCCGTTCGGAACTGCCTTACCGAGGGGAAAGGATCGAAGAACCGTTGACTGTGGCTAGTCGTTGTCACGGCGACACGACGAGCCAATGCCAGGCTGAGGTGAGCTTGATGCCGGCGTGATCTCCCTTAGAACCGTTGAAGAGAGCGAACGACATCGGAATCCGCTGGGTGGACGTGAACTGCACGTCTTCTTCATCTTCTGATGACAGCGATCGAACGATCACGATCCGCCACATGCCGCCTGACCAGGTTGCCGTCGTGGATACCTGTTGTGAAGCGATTGGCTGGATGGCGATTGGACCAAGGCCATGTGCACTGGCGTCGAGCGTCGCGCGGTTTGCTATCGCACGGTCAGGCTGATCGATCGGCTCAACATCGGGTATCTTTGCGGTTGATCCCGGTACAAATAGATACCAGTCGCCCTGTAACTCACTTGCTGCCAGCGGTGCGCTGGGCTGTCCTGTTGTCACCTCATATTGTCGATCCGCTGACCAGTGCCAGATGTTCACCGGGTCTCCCGACCCATCATCTTGCACGCCGAGACCGATCGGAAGCGGTGGCACCTTATCGCTCAATCCGAAGGTTACGGCAGCCGCGTCCGGGTACATCTCATTGCTACGAGCCAGATCGAGCGTCTCGTCTTGCCACTCCAAACAAATCGCAATCTGATCAGCCGTGCGGACGGCGCGCACTGCAATCGAGGTCGTCTCTTCCGATCGATGTTGCAAGGGCTTTACGGCAACCAGCGTCGGGCAAACACCCAGCCAAGCGATGTGCGTAGGATCCGTCAACATGCCCTCGTCCGGAGCGTGGTGGATCTCAATCAGTGCACCGGAAGCTCGGCCGGGCGGTTGGGGTGCGGATCGAAGGCTTCTGATATACCCAACCAACGCCCACGCATCCAGCGTGTTGACGGTCTCTTCGTCATCGTCATTGTCTTGCAGGACGGCGGCCTCAAAGGCGACCATTGGCGTGCCAGGGACGCCGGAAAGGATCGTTCTGCACAAATCCTCGGGTGTTTGGCCTGTCTTGAAAAGACCGGAGGTGAAATCGGCCGGTCGTACCGGACGGCCTTGGAAATCGACAAGTGCCTCGGCGTTCATTCCGTCGCCTCGCCCCGAATCACCGTGGCATGTGTTGCAGGCCAGAGATGTGAACAGCTCTTTGCCGCGCGCGACGAGCTCAGGCGTGATCGGCGGCCTCACGCCAAGTCCAATGGCCTCCTCAGGCAGCGCCAGTTGCTCTCCCTGTTGACGTATCTCGTGTACATACTCAGCGAGGCCGGCAATCATGCTTTCGCTCAGCGCCCCGCCGAATCCAGGCATGGCACTGCGTGGAACTCCTTCAGTGATCGTACGCTGAAGATCCGCCAGCACATGTTCTTGATCCGCTCCGAAAGATGAATAACGAAAGGGGCTACCGATAAAGTCGCGCGGAGGCGGTAACAAATACTCCCCAGCAGGCCCGTCGCCACGTCCCTCTGATCCGTGGCATGCCGCACAATGGCGGATGAATTGCACACGCCTTTCTTCAGCGGTCGGTAGATCGAAGACGTTTACGACACGCAATGGTTCCAGTGCCCACTCTTCGTCTTCGATGTCAAACACCGCTGCATCGTCGGTGCCGGAGACGCTATCCGACCCCGGGTTTGCAACGTTTGCAGTTACCGCGGTATTCTCCGTTACACGTTCCGTACTGCCAGCTCCTTGCGGAGTTGAAGAAACAGCAACAGCTTCAGGCAAGCTGATTCTTACGGCATGGGCCAAGATCAAGAGGTTCAGGCCGAACACCGCAAGAATCGGAATCGCCATAACCATTGGCGAGAGTTTCCGATCGCGATCGGAAGCACCGAGATGAAGTAAGGAAGTTGTCGAGGGAGCTTGCATCAGTTAGCTGCCTTTAGGAATTCGAGAATCAACTTATGTTCCTGCGTCGTGAGATTTGCTCGCACACACATGTGATGTAGAACGATTTCCCACTGCCGATCGCTTAGCGAAGCTGGGTTTCGAATGTTGTGACATCGAATGCAGTTCTGTGCCCACAACTGCGCGCCGCCTGTGATAGCTAAGGAGGCCTCCTCACCGATCTGGCTCATTGCGATCGGATCGGGTTCTCGGTCAGCAACCTGCTGTTCGGTCTGACATCCGAGAAGAGCTGCGCAACTCAAACCCACTACGAAGAGGATCCGAATCGACGTGTGAGAGTTTCTTTTCATATTCATCGTCGTTATCCTTTCAGAATCCGATGGCGAACATAGCCTTGACAGCATTGAAGTCGTCGCCGCCTTCGATTTCTGTATGTTCGTAGGCGAGTTTGAAGACCGTACTGGGATTCAGCCAGTAGTTCACGCCGAGTGTCCAGCGGTTCTGATCGAAAGCGTCCGGTGCTCCGCTTGGCAAGTCGAGCCAGCCGTACCGGGCGACGAACTCCATATTGCGGAGGAACTCCAGATCCGATTTCGTCGGACGGAACGCCAACTGCAGGTAACCACCGCTGCGCTCGTTGTTGAATGTGATGAGCTCCTCGTGCTCCTCTTCTTCTTCCTCTTCTTCCTCCGCATGGCCACCTTCTTCAGCGTGTCCCTCTTCTTCTCCGGCTGCGAAGGCAACATCATCGACATCCGAGAGCACCCATTCAGCTCGCAAGTCGATGAGTCCGCCCAACAGATCGCTTTCAGTGACATAGCTGAGGTCGATCGATTGGAGCAGAGCATCTGCCTGTTGATCGAAGCCACTCGGTGTTACATCTGAGAACTGGAATGAGTATCCGACTTCAATTTCGGGGAAGGGCAGGAATCCAACACGTCCACCAAACGCTTTGTTGTTGTTGATGTCGTCGAAGTTCTCGAAATTGAGCGTTCCTACACCGTGGCCTTCTACATTCAGGCTCGGTCCGTTGGAAACGTAAAAGGCGTAGTTTCCCTTGGCGGCACCGAGAGGGAACCCGCCTCGAACATACGCACCGAGGCTTGACATGGGCACAAGACCGCCGTGATGACCGAAGGCCAGCGGGCCGTCCGGCAGTTTGTTGATCCACGCCGGGTGCAAGCGCTCGCCGAAGATACCAAACGGCGTGAGGAACTTGCCGGCTCCAAGCGTGACGTAGTCATTGAGGATGTAGGAGGCGTGTGCGTATTCAAGCTCGACCTCGGTGTTGCCTTCGCCGTCTTCGGTTTCCAGCCCGAACTCGATCTCCGTTTCAAAGAGCAGACGATCGCTCAGCTCCCACAGGATGATTGGAGCTACTACTGCTGTGAACGAAGAATCCGCACCCTCTACGTTGGTGAATCTCGTAAAGGCAAAGCCCGAGAAGTGGAAATTCGATTCGCCATATTTGGTTTCGAGCAGCGTTTGTTCGATCATATCCTGGCGAAGCCGCATACGTTCGAGTTCAACCCAGGTCGGCTCCTGTGCCGCTGCCTCCTGATCCGCTTTCCGCTGGGCAGCTTCTCGCTCTTGGCGCAACGCCACGACCTCGGCCCAGAGTTTTTCGAAGTCGCTCCTCAGAGCTTGATGTTCCGCGCGGGAGACCGAGCCTTCACCTGGAGGTTGTCCCTGGCCCAGCGCTGCGCCGCTGCACAACGCCAGACCAACAAGTGCGATGCAGGTGTGTGTCGTGTTCATATCAATTCGCTCCTGGGCTTTGGCCGCGTGTGCTCAGAACGAACTCGACCGATGCCTCCGCATTCGCCTTGACCTCGACTTTCTGCTCAAACTCACCCAGCGTCTCGTGCCATACTCGAAGCGTGTATTGGCCCGGCGGAACGTCGGTGAGTTCAAACTCACCAGCTTCATCGCTCACGGCGTAGTATGGATGGTCGGTGACAACGATCCACGCTTCCATCCAGCGGTGGATATCGCAACTGACGCGAATTCGCTCCGGACGCCGGAACTTGACGGTCATTTCTTTGACCGGCCCGGGCATGGCGATGTTCTTTGAACGGTTCTTCTTCGGCCAAGTGTGGACGTTGTGAAGAACACCGTCACTGTTGAGCAGTTTCAATGGCTTGCCATGCCCAACGAGACCGATGTGGGGATTGAAGACGCAGCCGTGCTGGTCTAATGTCGGCCGATCCTTCGGATCATCGGCCTCTTCGAACGCTTTGCCGGTCTTGATGTCCGCAAGTGACACGACCGCCCACTGCACTTGCATCTCCTTGGAGACAACGAGCTTTTCGCTATACACAGGCTCGGTGTGACAGACATCTTCTTTGGTTGTGATATCAACTTGCTCCACCTGAGGCCGGGCGCCGTCGAATCTGACAACACCACGGATCGTTCCGCCTGAGGTCACATCAATTGGCACGTACTTGTCCGCTGCAGTTGGGCTCGCCGATCCGGCCCCGAAAAGTAGCACGCTGAAGAGTCCGAAGGACGTAATGCGTTGGAATGTGTTCATTGGTAATCTCCTATCGATCAGTGGGGTTACAAGAACCGAACGGCTATCGTTCGAGCCCAGCCAGTGGTTGCCCCATGAGGGATCGCGTGTAGAAAACGAGTTGCCAGATCTGTTCGTTGGTCATCGCCGGCTGCGATGGCATTGGTGTGCCGGGAACGCCGCAGCGAATCCGTTTGTAGAGTTCAAAGACATCCGATCCGCCTTGGATTGGGTCGCTGGTCAAATCGCGTACTTTGATGGCTCGCCCCAAGTCGTCGAGCGGCGTGTCCAGTCCATCACCTTTGCCCGACGGGCCGTGACACGAAGCGCAGCTCTCCATGAATAACGCTTGGCCGCTGGCGAGATTCGCGCGGAACCCCGGGCTCGGCATCACTACCGCGATCGGCTCTTCGGTTGTGACCCTTTCAGATGCGATTTCTGCGATGTCGCGAGACGTCATATCCTGATCGTCAGCAAACTCGTCTGTAAGTTTGTCAACCCAACCGAGCCGGTTAAGTTCCAGTACGTAATCTGCCAGAGCGCTCGCGGCTTCAACTGACAGCCAGGGGCCGGCCGGCATTTGGCCGTGCACCCGCCCTTCCTTGATGGATTGAACAAGGTCGTCATGCGTGGGAATGCCGTCCATTGTTGAGACGTAGCGGAACGGCTCGTTGCGGAAATCGCGCGGTGCGACGTCCAGCGCCATTCGCGCGATACCATCGCCTCGTCCGCTTGTCCCATGACAGGCAGCGCAATGTGCTTGGAAGAGGTCATAGCCCACCGAGCCGGGCGAAACGGTGGGGCTCATCGCCGATTCTGAAGGTACTGGCGCCTTGGTCTGACAGCCCGCGATGAATACCCAAACGGCGATGACCCCAACGATGACCGCGACGAGGTACTCCCATCCGATCGGCCTTCGTTGCGTTTCAATGTGGACGTTGGTCGGTTCGTCGCCGGCAATATCCCATAGACGTAGCGAGTTGATTACGTCGTTCACAACTGGTGCTGGAGGATTTGTTCTTCTCATGACGTCGCTCCGTCGCGTTGATAGTCGTTGCATCATCGAGCCACCTACCGAATCAGATAGAGCAAGGGAAAGAGGAATATCCAGATGACATCCACGATGTGCCAATAGAGCCCGCCCAAATCGACGGGTGTAAAATAGCCGTTGTCAAAGTGTCCTTTGAGAGCGCGGATCAGCAGCCACGTAATGACGCCGATGCCCGCCAGCACGTGCAATCCGTGAAGCCCCGTCATGCCGAAGTAGATTCCGAAGAACAGGTGTGCGTTGGCCGGACGCTCGAAGGGCTCTGTCGAAGCCGCGTCAGCGCTCGATTTAACAATGCTGTAATTGCGATCTGATTCGTCCGGCAGCCACGCCAAGCCCGAAGGTCCATCTGGCGCCAAAGGAATGACTGATCTTGGTAGGAGCAACTGCCCGTTCACGATTGGAAGCTTGCCATCAGCCAGGCTTTCTTCGTCCGAGGTCGCTGCCAGGACATCCGTTCGTAGCGTGCGCACATGTGCGACGATGTCCATGAGATCCTGATCGCTCAAAGACGGGTTGCCTCCCCGTGGAAGCATCGCTGCGCCGGTCGTGTTGAGTGGATCCTTCGGTGAGCGGCCAACGAGGAGGAACTGAACAAACTTGGCATCATCAAGGCTGGCGACGAACTCACTCGTTTGTAGGGGCTTGCCCAGTCCCGGCAGTCCCCCGCCGTTAAGACCATGGCAGGCCATGCAAGTTCGCAAGTACAACCCGCCGCCCTTTACCGGATCACCGGGTTCAAGAGCTGCAATCGCTGCTAAGGTGGTTCCTACTTCTTGATCGTGTAAGCGATCACTGCCGTGATCCTCTTCGTAGAACTGCACGCCCCATACAAGATTATCATGGAACTTGTGTGAGTACTCGATCCACTTGATTCCGAGAAAGTCGATCGCGCACAGCAACGTGAGCCCAAGGAACAAGCACAGTCCACGGCGATAGTTGTTTTGAGCACACCACACCGCCATCGCCATCGTCAGACTGCTCACAATCAATACGCCGGTGTTGATAGCACCCCAGGTTGTGTCCAGGAATTGACTTCCATAGGCGAAGATGTCTGGATGACCCGCGCGATACACGGCGTACAGACAGAACAACCCGCCGAACAGCAGAACCTCGGTTGCCAGGAACAGCCACATGCCTAACTTGGCCGCCTCGAACTGCTGCGACGCATTGTCGAAGTGATGCGCCAAGTGTTCCGGACGATCATCGACAAGCGCGTTGATGTTGGGCGTGATCACCGTCATGACTCGCCCCGTCGTGGTGCTACCCGTCCGTTGTTTCTCGAACGAAGTCTCTTGGCTCCCGCCTCGATCATTCGAATCAACTCCTCACCGACGGGGAAGGTGAGGTAATGGTGAAACACCAAAGTGGTCGCCAAAACATCAGGAACCTACATGACCGTGTTCACGACCCCACATATACTGGCGATCTCCGCGACGTTGTCATTAGGGAGATTCCTAGGATTAGTGCGGGATTTTTCCTAGTGGCTGACCAACCATCCTTCGTCCGCTCGACGTCGATCCCGAGGATTGCGGTGGCCGCCCTGGCCACCGCCATCACGCGCGGAGCACGCTGTTGCCTGTTCTCTGTGACGATCTTGAAGTGAGCATCGCTCAGTCGTGCCCTGAGAAACTCAACTGTGCTCGGATCGGGGCTGTCAACGTGGATTCGGATCATGTTGTCCTTGCTTCCCGGTGACCGTTCAAGACCGCAAGCGGGCAAGAAGTGCGGCCATCTAACAGGGGTAAAACAACTGTTGTGCCAAAATCTGCGCAGCTGTCGGGGGATGGCGTAATCGCCATAAGTGCCTGTATTGCAAGTAGATATGAGCGGTGTCCGAGAGACTTGAAATCGTAGTCCAAGCCCCGTGTGTCACATAAGCGCGACACCAAAATCGTCACGAACGAGATGCAAGGCGCCTGCCGACGAATAGGCCCTTATATTCGATAGCCAGAGCGGATTTCATGCGCGCCACAATGATGTGACACTCGCCGGCGCCATTCACAAGAATGTGACAGACTTGCGGTGTTCACAAGCGAGGTTGGCCGCCCCTAACCCCGAAATCCCTCCGGTTTCAGATCGTGCTTCTTGAGGAACCGATAAAACGTCCCCCGAGGCAGTTGCGCCTCGCGCGCAGCTTGTGAAACGTCTCCCCCGCATTGTTGCAGCAAGTTGGCCAAATAATCTCGCTCGAACTTCGCTGCCTGCTCCCTGCGAAGATCAAAGAAGCCGTCACCCTTCTGGCTCGAAGCCTCCCCTGCACTCGTCACCAATGCATCGGGCAGATCACCAGTTGCGAGCTTGGCGCCCGTAGCCATCGTCAGGCTCCGCTTGATCACGTTCTGCAATTCACGAATATTGCCCGGCCATTGATACGCTGAGAATATCTCCATGACTTCCGGGTCGACTTCGGAGACACTCTTGCCCATCTCGCGCGCGTATCGGTCCAGGAAGTGGGCTACGAGTAACGGGATATCGCCTGTCCGATCACGCAACGGCGGAAGGTCGATCCGAGATACGTTGACGCGGTAGAAAAGGTCGGAACGGAATTGTTCCTTCTCCATCATCACCTCCAGATCACGCGATGTAGCCGACACCACGCGCACATCCACATCCAGCTCATCCGTGCCTCCCACTCTGCGTATACGGCGTTCCTGCAAGGCGCGTAGTAATTTCGTCTGGAGTCGAAGTGGGAGTTCCGCTATCTCATCAAGGAAGAACGTCCCTTTGTCGGCAAACTCCAGCAGCCCCATGCTTCGTGTATGCGCACCAGTGAACGCGCCTCGCTCGTGGCCGAACAGTTCACTTTCCAACAAATCTTCGGGGATAGCCCCACAATCGACCGGCACAAACCGTTTCTTGCCGCGCCGGCTGCGCTGATGCAATGCGCGGGCAACCAACTCCTTGCCCGTACCGGTCTCTCCCACGATCAGCACATCGACATCGGTCTCGGCGACACGTTCGATCATGTCGAGAACCCTCTGCATCACTTGACTGGCACCAATGATCTCGCCGAAGACGCCCGTTCGATCAACTTGTCGTTGCAGAAGTCGGTTCTCCTCACGAAGTTCCTTCGCTTCGAGCAACCGCTGCACAGTCGCGAGCAAATCCTCCGGCAAGAACGGTTTGGTGATGTAGTCGGCCGCGCCGAGCTTCATACTCTGCACCGCCGTTTCTACGGTCGGGAAAGCGGTGATCATTAGTACGGCGAGGTTCGGATCGTGCTGTCGCGCTAACTTGAGCAGATCGACGCCGCTAACGCCCGGCATACGAATATCCGTGATAAGTAAGTCGAAGGTCTCTGTCGCGACTCGCTGGGCTGCCTTTCGACTGTCGTTTTCCAAAATGATCACTGCGTGCGATAGCTTCTTCAATGTTGCAGCGCACACCTCCAACATCCCCTCCTCATCATCCACGACCAAAATGCGCTGCTTAGCCATGACTCGTCCTTGGCGGTTGGTCCGGATTGTGGACAGGTAGTCGTATCGTAAACCGCGTACCCTCCCCCGGATGACTTTCCACGTCAATTGTTCCGCCATGACTTTGGATAAGCCCGTGACAGATCGAAAGACCAAGCCCCGTCCCGCGACCTTGCTCTTTGGTTGTAAAGAACGGCTGGAATATCAGCTCGCGCCGCGCTTCGGGAATCCCGCAGCCGGTGTCCTGCACGGTCACCGCGATCCACGAATTGGCATCGTCCGCTGCTTCGTCTTCTTGCCGGGCCGAAAGCGTGAGTCGTCCGCCCTGAGGCATCGCGTCCAATGCATTGAGCAGGAGGTTTAGAAACACCTGCTCCATCTCCTGTGGATTTGCGTGAACATTTGGCACGCTACCCTCAAGCTCTTCGTCGATTTCAATGCCTGTCTGGTTTGCACGTTGTTCGATGAGCGCTAACGCTTTGCGTATCGGGTGCCTGATATCCATCGTCATTCGCGCCGCCCCGGAAGGCCGACAATACGAGAGTAGCCCCTGGGCAATACGTGCCACACGATCGGAAAGATCGGTGATTTTTTCGATCTCCGTGGCGGTCTCGTCCGACATCTCCGAACGATGATCCGAGAGAAGCAGCCGAGTCTTGGCGCTGATGATTGCGATCGGGTTATTCACTTCGTGCGCGACCTGCCCGGCCAGTTCGCCGATGGCGGCGAGTTGCTCAGCCCGGATCATCTGCGCCTGGGTTCGCTTCTGATCGGTGATATCTTGAGCCAATTCAACGACCTGAGCGACCTCGCCTTGGGAATCATGAAGCGGAGCGGTGGTCAGTTGAAACCATCGCCGCGTTGCAGCGCTGTTCTTTAGGCCGTGGGGATTCTCTTCTGTAAGCTCAAGAACAAGCTCCGTCATCCTCACCTGCGCATCCTGAAACGTTTGCTGGGCGGCTGACCCTTCTCCGTCCAACTGTTCGACGATTACTGCTCCTGGTGATTCGGGACCGAACCACTCGTTCCATCGCGAGTTGGACCAGCATGATCGCGGATCCCGGTCAACGACGCGAAGCGCCGCCCCGGTTGTCTCCAATGATCGCTCCAATAACCGCCGTTCGGCGAGTGCGCGATCAGCCATCACCTGAAGTTGGCGTTCGTGCTGGCGCAGCCGATCGGCCAGCGTCGTAACAAAGTATGCCGTCAAGAGGAGGATCGCGGTATGCATGCCCGTTCGTGTGGCGACGTAAAGGGGTTTGTGGGCCGCATGCTCCAGCTCACCTTGATCCTCTATATGTGGGAAGATCTCCAGTGTGTAGTGCTCCAGCACGTGAGTTGACTCAGCAAGCGCCAGCGCACCGAAAAGCACGCTCGCTGCGATCGCCACCGCGAAGCATCGAAGCCGGCTCAGGACGATGCCGGCGATGATGACATGAAACAGCATCACAAGCGACAGCGGGTTTTCAATGCCGCCGGAGAAATGCAGCAGCACCGTAAGCAGCACCAAGTCGCCGTAGATCTGGACCTGTAACAGAGCAACACCCGCTCGGCCGGAGCGCAGCAACATTGTGCACGCAACATTGAAGCCGGCTAGCACCACGACGGTCGAGATTAGCGGCCACCACACATTATCCGGTAGAAGGTGCGCGATTCGCACGGAGATGGAGATCAGCATCGCCGCGACGACGACCGCGATCCAGCGCATCACGATCAGCCAGCGCGCGTGGTTCGCCAACCGTTCCCGCTCAGTGGGGCGAGTTCCGCGCACAAGTTCTTCCTCTGATGGCGTTTCGGCCAGCAGCGGCGGTGATGTTCGAACGATACGCCATCCCACCAGCCCCGCTGCGACTACGGATGACACAATGCCTCGTGCAATGTGCAACCCGTGAAGCAACTGCATATCAACATCGTCCAGCCAGGTTCGCTCAACGACTTCGTAAACCGCGAAGATGAGCACCACGGCACTGAACGCCAGTATCAACGCGCGCACCAAAGCCCGGCGAGATTCACCTCGCCTCGCCGCTTTGCCGTTTCCTTTGGTCTCGCTCATGCGGTAGATCTTGATGGTGTCTGGAGGTCGTGGCTCGCGTCGCGGTGCGATGCGGCGTCAACCTTATTGTACTGGCGAGAATGGCACGGAGTGGAGCGTCCCAGGCCATAGATGTGGTAGAGACATTTTTCCTGGGAGCAACGCAGCGCATGAAGATCGGCGCGACGTGTCTCCATCACAATCTTCGGGAACTGAGGAATGTACCGAGAGGCGAATGTAGGTCACCATGATTCCATGAGAGGTCGAGTCTGATCCTTCACCGACCAGGTCGCAATACCTCGCTCATGATGTTTCTCGGGCAGATGTCGAAGGCGCTGAGGATTGTGGGGACTTTGCGGATCTCTAGATGGGTATACACGTTTTCCTCAAGGGTGTGGATGTGTTTGATAGCTCGGAGCAGGTCGTCGGTGCAGTGGTCGGCGAAGTGTTCGCTGACGTAGCGAACCTCCACGCTTTGCGTGCGGAGTAAATAGCGGGAGTGGCCGCCTCATCGTTGTCGACTCGGCCGAGTCGCTTGATGTCGTAGACGATCACGACGCCGAACTCACAGTCGCCGTGCTGAACCGCGGCTATCATGGCCTGGAATGCGGTTCGTCCCTTCGTCCGCGTGCCGGTGATGGCGTCATCGGTGTAGCAGCGGATTAGTTGGAGGTTGTGCTGCGCGGCATATCGCTCAATCGCAGCTCGCTGGTCGGGGATCGACTCTTCCTGCTGACTCGTGGATCTGCGAAGATAGCCGACGGCGGCGGAGCGGCTGTCCTGACCTGCCCCCGTTTTATGTACCAGCCGCTATGAGAGTCTGGACAGGGTAACCGGTTGACGTTGGTCTGGCCGGAGGGAGGGGCGCAGCCCCGACCGGAGGGCAGACCAACGTCGCCGCGAACCTCGCCGGGGGAACGTACCCCAGCGATGAGTGCGGCCGACGATGGTTGTACTCGTTCTTCCATCTTGCCGCGTGACCCTTCGCATCACGCAGGTCCAGGAACAATTCCACGTTCAGCAGTTTGTCACGCACGCGGCCGTGGAAGCTCTCCGCGTAGCCGTTCTCCCATGGCGCGCCCTTCTGGATGTACAGTGTGCCGACGTTTGCACGCTCCAGATACGAACGGATGGCGTTGGCGATGAACTCCGGGCCATTATCACTACGAATATAAACCGGCACGCCGCGGATAATGAACAGTTCCGCCAACAGGTCGATCACATTACGCGACGTGATCGACCGCTCGACTTCCAGCACCAGACACTCGCGCGTGAAGTCATCCACCATCGACAGCCACTTCAACGATCGGCCTCGCTCGTCCGAATCGTGGATGAAGTCCCAGCACCACACGTGGTCCTTGTGCTCGGCCCGACGGCGGGCGATCGAATTCGCGATCGTGCCCAGATGACGCTTCTTATGCTGTTTTTGAGGCACTTTGGACTGCTCCTGCTTCCACAGACGGTGCACCCGCTTGCGGTTCACACGCCGGCCCTCCAGGCACAGCAGCGCCCAGATCCGCCGGTAACCGTACCGTGGATGGTGACGGACCAGTTCGTGCATGCGCTGCACCAAACTCTTCTCCTGGTCGTTAGCCCGTTTCGATTCGTATCGTTGCGTTGACCGCGATTGATGCACCGCCCGGCAGGCGCGGCGTTGCGAGGCGTCGATCCTTCGATGCTACTCGGTGGTTTGTACTGAGATGACCGCCAATTGACGGGTTCGCGCATGCCTAAGAGTGACGGCGAGTGCGTCAGCGTCGATCTCGACGATGACCCAGCCGGTCTCCCCTAGCGTATCGCCGACAACATAGCGGCGGTTGTCGATCAGCGCGACGGTCTCGGTTGACGATGACAGGATCATTTGCACGCTGATTGGGGGCAAATCAGTCGCAGCGACATTCGGAGTCTGGTCCGGTGAAATCTGTATCGCAGCATGGTGCAGCGGCGACGAGTCGAACGGCTGATCCTTGAGGAACTCGATATAGACGGCGGCGGCCCGCTGTTGCTCCGTCCATGGCTCCTGCGGCGCACGGGTCCCGGACGGATCAAACACGAGCGCGGGTTGGATCGTAGCCTGCACCGATGATGGCCCGCCGAACAGCGCGATAGTCGTCTTCAGCAGCAGCAGCAGCGGCAGGATTGCGAAAGCAGCCGTGCCGGTCAGACTGTGTTTCATCTCACGACTCACCATGTGCTACCCCCCGCAGTTGCGTGATCTCTGGGGGTAGGGTGAAGCTGAGGGCATCGCATCCCAACCGCGCTGTGACCGCAGCCTCGCCGCCGACCTGCGCAGGTGTGATTACCAGCGTCGATGGCCGAAAGTATCCACCGAACGCATCCAGCGCGCCGATAAAGGCGGCGACCTGTTTGTATCCACCCCGGATGGTGAGATCGAAACGGGAGACCACGACTCCGGTTTCCCCGCTCGGCATCGGTGTGGTCGACGGCTGGAGACTCTGCACCAGGACATCGTGCTGCTTGGCCATACTAGTGATTCTGGCGTAGAGCACGGCGGAGTCGTGGGCGATGGTGTTCTTGCGGTCGATCTGGGCAACCTGGGCCCTCAGCAAGCTGGCCCGCCGAGCGAGCTGGTCGCTGGCTGCCGTTCCAAACGACGACGAACGCGCGCGGTATTCAGCGATGGTCGTTTCGAACTGCCGAAGTTCGTCAAGTCTGGGTTGAACGAAGAACAGCCAGCCGCCGGCGGTCAGCGCCAGTCCGATCAGGAACTGAACGATCATGGCGCGATCGAGGTTCGCGATCATCATTGGGAATCCCTCGCGACGGTGGACGTCGCTTCCAGATCGGAACTCGACGGTATCGCAATGGTCTGGAATCCGGCTTCGAATCGCTCGCCCGTCGTCCGGCCGACGGCGGCTATCTGCACGTTCACTAGCTCCACGTTGTCGATGATCGGGCTGAGCTTCAGCGCTTCGATGAAGGCCTCGAGCTCGGTTTGGCCATCGGCGTCTTGGCTGGCCGCCGCATATCCGCTGGCGGTTCCGTTCATCTGATCTCCGTTGCGCCGGAAAGACAGGGTCGTGAACTGGATAGATTGCGGCGTGAGTCTGCTCAGTTCGTGGAACACAGCGCGGAAGTCGACGTGGGCTCCGATTTGCTGCTCGATCGTTCCTTGCAAGCCGTCCATGGCCTGGACAGCCGCGGCCAGACGTGCCTGTGTGTCTTGGAGGGTTTCGAGCCCGGCGGTCTCGCTCGCGAGCGCGGCTTCCTGCCCGCGCAGCTCACCAAGGCGCACTTGGAGCCAAAGCGTATCCAGACCGACGATCACCAGCGCGGCGGCGACGCCGGTCCACAGCCAGCGTCGAAGCCGCCTTGAGTCGCGGCGCTGGGTGATCTCTTGCGGCTGGAGATTCATCTGCCTCAGGTACCGCCGATTCGCCGCGGCCAGGTTGCCTTCGCTGCCTGCCGACGCAGGCGAGTCGTACTCGTACGCTGCATAGCGCGAATCGAGCGAGACCGGCAACTCTAACTCTTGCCCCAGAAGAGCGGCGAAACCGGGAACGGCGCTGCCCGGCCCGGTCACGACCAACATCACCGAGTCACGCTCGGTCTCCGGCACGCCGAAGCGAATTGACTGACGCAGCTCAACCACAAAACGCTGCAGCACCGGTTGCACGAGCGGAGCGAGCTGACTCATCGTCAGTCGCGGGTTGTTATGGACAACTTCGTCCGCCCTTCCGATGCCTCGGCGATAAAGGATGTCGCGCGCCTCCCGGACGTCCAGCCCGATGGGCTCGGTGGTTCCGGAACTCCGGATCGGACGCGTCAAGCTTTCAACGAGCGTCTCCAGTCCGATCGTGATGGCCCGGCTGAATCTCAGAATCCCGCGACCGCCCACGACAAAGAATGAGCCGTGGTCACCGACGTAGAGCCAGCCGCGCTCGGTGGGCACATTGCGCAAGGTTCGGCCGGCGAGCCGAGCGATGATGGTGGCGGCGATCGGAGTCGCGGACTGGAATTCCAATCCGGCGGCTTCAGTCATCTCAACGATTGCGCCCGTGACGTCCTTCCGATCTGCGGCAACGACGACGTGGATCTGGGGGTTGTCTTCGGCGCGATCTCGCCCGATGACCGCCGCCTCGACGACGGCAGCGTCAAATGGGTAGGGGATCGTTTCCATGCAACCGAGAATCGCCGCCGCCCTCGCCTGTGAAGGCGAATCCAGCTTGAGGCTGACCAGATCAACCGCTTGGGTGGGGCTGGTGTACACGACCGCCGTCGGCACCCGCTCGACGCCCAACTCGAACACAACGTCGCGCAGATCATCGGAGGCCTCGCGGACGCTCTTGGCCCAAGTGGTAGGATCGAGGCCGAGCGTTATCGGAATCCGCCGGGCGGCGACGACCGTGTTATGTTTGCGCGCAACGACATCGATCAGGTCAGGCAATAGCACAACCGTGACCAACTCGGGATTGAACCCGAAGCCTGGCGGACCTAGGCGGATTCTTGGACTCACATGGGAATCTTCGGGTATTGCAAGTCAAGCCTTTATAGCGCGCTGGCGAAGCCACTCAAATCCGTCAGTTGTTATCGGGTCCCACTCGGTAATAGTGCAAGCACGACCAAAAGCAACAGCCGGGGCGTGGCGACCCCGGCCGTATCGTTCGATGGAAGGACGTTGCGTCCGAAAACGAGACGCAGCGATGGTATCAATCAAATCCCGCGTTGACGGACTCCGCCTCGGCGCCAATCAGCGGGACATTCGTGCGAACACGGAAAAGCGCCTGCGTTGGATTGCGATGAGCATAGAAGAACTGCATCGCATAGAACTCTCCGTCGACCAACCCAAGGCGATCCAGATCCACATGCTGATCCGTGCCGGGGATGATCCCGCCAAGGTCAATCGCCAAACTCCGATCGATGAACAACCAAGCGTCATCAGAGCCCATGAATGCAAAGAACTGGGTGTTACATGCTTCATACGTGAAGTATGCCGTGAATCTAAACGTGAAGTAATTATTGTGAGGGTCGCCCTGATTCTCGTGGAGCTGCCCGTCGATCGGGTAGAACTCATCTGACAGGAATTCGTAGATACCGCCGCCGTCGCGCACGAGATCAATCGTGTGCGGCGTCGACAGATTCATGCCCAGCACGTCGCGGTACCACTGGCCAAATGAGTCAGCGGAATCAATCCCACCTGTGCCGGCGATGCCCGCGGTTCCCTTGGTGTCGTTGAGCTGAACGCCGCAGGCGTCCAGCGGCATCGACTCGTCCAGGTGGAAGCCGCCCAAGTTGGCAACGTTGAGCGTTTGGCCCTCATACGTGCCATAGAAGTTGCCGCCGTCTTCGATAAGCAGCCCAGTGTTGGGCGCAACGATCGTCGCGATTACATCAGCGTCGTCCGCGATGCGAATGTCTGTATTACCAAGGTGGTAAATCGTAAAGACATTCGGGTCATACGAACCGGAGTTGATAGTAGCGTCCTGAATGCTGACGATCCCCTTGGTATAGAGAACCAATGACGAGCCGGGCGTAAAGGAGATTCTCGCATCGTCACGCATACTAAACAGCGTCTCGCAGAGGATCCTGATATTGCCGTCAATCTGCAACGTGGCAGCATCACGGATCAACAGGTCATCACAGTGCAGGTCGGTGGTCAGCGGATTCGGCCAAAGGCCAACACCACCGTTGTAGAGCACATTGCCCACGTTCGCGCTCGCCTCCAGGTCGGCCGGCACCACGATAGTCGGGATCTCGGCGCCCGTGTAGAAGGTCGGGGGCGGACCGGCGTTCGGTCCGCCCAACCGACCAACGGATGAATCCCACGTGTCAACGGTTGCTCCGCCGCTGATCGTTGGATCACCGACCAACTTCACCAGTCCAACGCCGCCGCCGTACAGGTGCGGTGCGATCGGATTGCTGACGGTGTCGCGCCACTGGGTATCGACCCTGAAGCCGGTGCCCCGGACAGAACACAGGCAAATACGCCCATTAAGGCCAGCCCGGACCAGGTCACGGCGGTCAGAATGACCTTCCCGTTCCTCTCGTCCTTGTCGGTTCCGCCATAGCGCATAATCAACTCTCCCCGCGAGAGACCAAGGCCTCGCGTACCTGCGTATGGCTAACCGTACGATGCGGGGCTGAGCGCCCAAACCCCATATGCCCAGATCCCGGGCTGAGGTGGTGTTGTGCCGTCTGGTGAAGCAATCTCAGCTGGGCAGTTTGTCGCGACTGACCGTCCTCGTCGACGGCTGAGCGGATGTGTGTGCAGCGGTTCGCTAGGCCCACGAGCAGCCCACTTCCCCGGGGCAAGGGGGGAGTGGCACGGAACAACCCGAACCCCAAAGTGGCCCGGGCGGGGCGCTCCCGGAGCCCCCGCCGGCCAAGTTGGGACCCCGTAAGAACAGGCGTCAGGGGAAGAGGCAGCGCCCCATCGGGGGCGGGTTT
>CBDUST010000027.1:0-26424 GCA_965369945.1 uncultured bacterium
ACGTCTCCAATGGAATGATCGCACGCGGATCGGGGTTGAACCACTGGATCTGGCCCGCCTCGGGGTCGCCCATAGGAAACCACCCGTGTCGGTACGCCCACAAAAGCAACTCGGACGTCAGTCGTTGTGGGTCGGTCTCTGCTGGTGGATTGTCGTCGATCACAGTCATCACAATACTCAAAGATCTTCAGTCATACGGTATGATCCCACGCTCGCATCGACGAGCCCTTTTCCTGGAGCTTGAGGATTCATGAACTATCGCCGCCTTGGCATGTGGGGCGTCAAACTCTCCGAGATCGGCTTCGGCTCCTGGCTAACGCTGAACAAACAGGGCCAGGAACACGCCGACCGCTTGCATCGCACAGCGTACGAGAACGGTATCAACTTTTTCGATACGGCCAACGTCTACGACCGAGGCAAGGCCGAAGTCCTCGTCGGTCAGGCGCTTGCTCCATTCCGCCGTGACACTTATGTACTCGCCACGAAAGTGTACTGGGGCTTCGATCCTGATTGGCCGTTCCCTAAGGCCAACGATCGCGGCCTATCGCGCAAGCATGTTTTCGAGCAATGTCACGCGTCGCTGAAGCGCCTCGATACCGACTACATCGACCTGTATCAATGCCATCGCTACGACGAGGATGCTCCGCTGATCGAGACATGCCGGGCCATGAACGATCTGATCAACCAAGGCAAGTTGCTGTATTGGGGTGTCAGTGAGTGGAACGCAGCGCAGATCACCGAAGCGGTGGAGCTGTGTGACGAGAGCGGTTGGCATCGGCCGGTGAGCAATCAGCCGCTGTACAACATGCTCGAACGCCATTGGGAGGCGAAAGTCTTTCCAACGTGCGCTCGACTCGGGATGGGTATCGTGAATTTCTCGCCATTGGCTGAGGGTGTGTTATCGGGCAAGTACAACGACCAAGTCCCGCCGGACAGTCGCGCCGCTGACGAGAAGACGGGGCAATTCATCCAACCTCGACTCTCCCAAGAGAATCTGGCGAAACTCAAGAAACTGGTCGAGGTCGCTGACGGCTTGCAGATTCCAATGGCGGTGCTCGCTCTGGCGTGGTGCCTGCGTCGGCCTGAACTTACGAGTTGTATCATCGGAGCGAGCCGAACTGAGCAAATCGAAGAAAACGTCAAAGCCTGCGACGTCAAACTCGACGACGCTGTCATCGACCGCATCAGTGCGATCCTCGGCGGTGAGTAATCCAAGCAGCCTATGCTATGAGGCTAGAACACGATCGGGAGAACGATGTGGCGACTACTGTTCGTTAGCTTGGGGTTGATGATCTTCGTGGTGGCCAGTGCCGGCGGACCCGATCCGGCCTCCAAGCCAGTCGTTGAGGACGCCCACTCCGTTGTACACGGCATGACCATCTCGTGTCACGGCTCGGGGCAAATCTGGGGGTCCGATGAAATGGTCGCCACCATGGCCGAGCTGAAATCCATGGGCGTAAATTGGGTGACGATCCATCCCTATGCAGGCATACGCGGCGACGGAACGGTCGGCGGTTCGCGCATGAGTCGGATGTATCAGGACACGACCTGGCTTACTCGACCCATCGCCGAAGCGCATCGCCTCGGTCTGAAGATCATGATCAAGCCGCACATCGCCTATTGGGGTAGCTCGTTTGCTTGGCGCGGTGAAATCAAGTTCGACACTGAGCAGCAATGGCAACGCTTCTTCGAAACATACCAGCACTGGATCACCATGGTCGCCCAGCTTTCTAAGGATGCAGACGCCTTCGTCGTCGGAACCGAGTTAGGTGGGACGATCCACTATGAGAAGAGTTGGCGGCAGATTATCGCGGCGGTTCGACAAGAATTCCGGGGGCCGTTGACGTACTCGGCGAATTGGGATCGATTTGAGAACGTTCCGTTTTGGGATGCGTTGGATATCATTTCGATTCAATCGTATTTCCCGTTGGTGGATCAGTCCGGTCTGCCGACGCAGGAGGAGTTGGATCGAGCATGGGAGCGTTTAACTCGGCGCCTTGAGCGATATGCGACCAAGCACGATCGCAAGATCCTGCTCGCCGAGCTTGGCTATAACCGCTCTGCCCAAGCGGCGCTTCGACCGTGGGAGTCCAGGCAGGGCGGTGAGCATGGGGAGGAGATTCAACGGCGCTGCCTGACCGCCGCCCTGAAGTCGATTGATGAAAGTGACGCCATCGTCGGCGCGTTTCTTTGGAAGTGGTTCCCGGGCGAGAACCGCGGTCGAGGCAGCTTCCTAAAGAGCACACCTGTCATGCGCCAAGTCATTCGCGAACATTGGGAAGTCGCACGGCTGAAATAGTAGACCTAGGACTCGGTTCAGCCAGGAGCCACACACAGCGAAGTCGTGTGTGTCGTTGTGCCCGAACATCCCTGCGACGCCAACAGCCTCCCATCGGCTCTGTGTCACCCCTAATTCTGATAAAAGGGGTCGGGAGTCGTTTTTGGGGGTTTGGGGTGGTTTGGACCGGACCAAAGGGGCCGGCACCCCTCCATCTATCTGAGCGTCATCCCTCCAAGTACTCCCGCAGCGGCTCCCAGTACTTGACCGCCCAGCCGCCGTCCACGTGCTTGGCTGCATCTTCAGACACGCCGGTATGGTCCAAGAGGAGCGTGGTCTTGCCATCGACTTCGGTCAGCTCAATCCGGACGATCGAGTACACACCATCGGGCCAGTTGAACACGCGCCACGCTTGAACGATCCGCGTGTTGGGGACAAGCTCGATGTTCCGCCCAGCGATGAACGTGCCGAAGCAAAGAAACGCTCCGCCATCGGTCGCGTCGATCCGTGCCTCCGCGCCTGTGAACTTCGCAAACTCAGTTGAATCGGTCAGCGCCTTATACACTGCCGCCGCGCTTGCGTTGAATGTGATTTCTTGATGGATGTCAGTCACGAGGTTTCCTTCGCTGGTGAACGGGTCAATTCATCCGACCCGGACCTTCGCGGACTCAGGTCCGGCTTCCTCTTCTCAGTCATCGAAACTGTCATCATTCGGCGGGTGCCAACCTTCTGCCCGCATCGCGCTCATCACATGATCGATTCGTTTGGAAACACCGTCTGAGCCGGGGCCTCGATCCACTACGTCGACCGATGATTCCTCGACAGCCGGATACAGCGCCCGACTCTCAGCTAGCAGCTTCGCCAGCACGTTCAGTTGCCGCTTGCCGGTCAGTTTAGCGCTGACCCAACCGACCGGGGCGAGCGTGCGAAACGAATGGGGCTTGATCCAATCGTGATCGTTGATGACCTGTCCGGCGCGGTCCTTGGGCAGTTTGAACTGTACGCCGACCGCATCACGAGCGTCGTTCAAGGCGACGAAAGCCACGAGCTTCGGTCTCTTGGTGTTGCCGTTGGGCCCCGGGACTTTGTAGGCCCGCCCACCCCATTGCGGCGTGGAGAACACCCCTGGAAGCGCATTGAGCTGCCCGCTGAGATCATCAAGGATGGCCTGGATTCGCCTGTTCATGCTGTTTGGGGGCCTGACCTGCCCCTCATGAAGTCGAAGGTCACAGTCTAGCCTGATTTGGTCGGCTTTCTTGACGATCGCAAACCGGGCCGTACAATCCTGCGGCTTCCTCAGATGGGGCCGTCGGTGACGTTGGGTAAGGATGCTCAGCGGCGCCGCATGGGGCGTTCGATCGCGGCTGATGAACGCTGCCGCCTCAGGAAGCTTTGAAGCCGCGGATCCGGTTCCGGCCCAGCCGAGCACCGAGCCGCGAAGTGAGTTCGGTTGTTCGGGCAAAGCGTGGCCAGAGGTTATAATCTCTGGGACATCACTGGCCCGTGGTGTAATAGGCAACACACCTGTTTTTGGTACAGGCATTCCAAGTTCGAGTCTTGGCGGGCCAGCTTGCTTTTGATGTTGCTGCACGGGACAAGGTGAGCAATCCGCCGCCTTATGGAACGGATCATTCAGACGTGATCGAGAATCGATACGAATCCACCAGATCAACCGGCGAGCGCCCCGTCGCAGCGATCATTCTTGCCGCAGGCAAGGGAACGCGCATGGATAGCGATCTGCCCAAGGTCGTCCATGAAGTCGCCGGTCGGCCGATGATCCACTGGGTGGTTCGGGCTGTGCGTGAAATGTGTGCTTGCCCAATTGTCCTGGTTGTTGGGTATCGAGCGGAGTTGGTACGCGAGGTCTTCCAAGGCGATGATGATGATCTGCTTTACGTTACGCAGGAACCCCAACTTGGAACCGGACATGCCGTGGGATGCGCCAAGGAAGTATTGTGCGATTTTCACGGCGATGTATTCATACTCGCTGGTGACGGCCCGCTGATTCAAACGACCACGTTGCAGCGCATGCTGGATCGTCAACAGCAGAGCGCCGCTGCGGCAACGTTAGCGACTGCCACCTTGGATGACCCAACCGGGTATGGTCGGATCATTCGAGACGCGCAGGGCGAGTTCGAGGTCATCGTTGAACACACTGATGCGAACGAGCAACAGCAAACGATCCACGAGATTTACCCCAGCTACGCATGTTTCGATGCCGGTTTACTCTTTGACGCGCTCGATAAACTCGAACCGAACCAGACCACGGGCGAATACTACCTGACCGATGTACCGGCGCTCCTGCGAGCGAACAACTGCAGAATCGAGTTGGTCAACGGTGTGCCCCCTGAGGACGTGCTCTCGATCAACACGCCTCAGCAGTTAGCCGAAGTGGATTCGATTCTGTCTACGCGAGTTCGGGTTCAGGAGAAAGCATGAGCGCGATTGACCAAGACCATCTGAAAGTCTTCGCGGGGCGGGCAGGGCTCGATCTTGCGCAGGCGATGTGCGATCGGCTGGAAATCCCTTTGGGGCAGGGCCGTACCGATCTATTCCCCGACGGCGAGCTGCTGGTCAAGGTGGAAGAGGATGTGCGCGGCCGAGATTGTTTCGTCGTGCAGTCGACTTCCCATCCTGTCAATGCCAACCTCATGGAGCTGTTGATTTACATCGACTGCCTGCGCCGCGCTTCAGCCAAGCGGATCACGGCGGTCATTCCGTATTTCGGATACGCCCGCCAGGATCGCAAGGATGAAGGTCGAGTCCCGATCACCGCGAAATTAGTGGCCAACCTCATCACGGCCTCCGGCGCTGATCGCGTTCTATGCATGGACCTTCACGCCGCTCAGATTCAGGGGTTCTTTGACATCCCGGTGGACCACCTTTCTGCGGCGCCTGTCTTCCTTGAGTACTTTGACGATCGGCGCGACACACTGGGTGATCTGGTCGTTGTCTCGCCCGACGTTGGGAATGTGAAGGTCGCCAACCGATACGCCGACTCCCTCGGAACGCCGTTGGCGTTCGTAGATAAACGGCGAGAAACAGGTATCGATGTCGTTACCCGCAATGTCGTCGGCGACGTCGAAGGAAAGACCGTGCTGATGATCGATGACATGATCACCACGGCTGGAACCGTCTGCGAAGCTGCGAAGGTAGTTATGGAATACGGCGCGCGGGACGTGATCTGTGCCGCCACGCACGCGGTGCTGGTGGGACCGGCGATGAAGCGCCTCGTCGCCGCACCAATTAGCGGTGTCGTCGTCACCGATACAATCCCCAATGGAGACCGCCTTGATCCCATTCAAGACAAGCTACAAAGGCTCAGCGTCGCGCAGCTGCTCGGCGATGCCATTCATCGGATTCATCATGACCTGTCCGTCTCATCCTTGCTTCAAGAAACGGTCGGAACGAAACGTTAACCCCTGATACTCCTGATACACGGAGCGTCGGGTTGTCAGCAAGACGCCCCGCGGCTCGCCCAAAGGATCCCGATCAATGTCCAAGACACCGTCAGTCACGGCAACAACTCGCCAGCGGACCGGAACCCGCTACGCGCAGCGCTTACGTAAACAAGGGCGTCTTCCGGCCGTGATTTACGGTCATAAGACCGATCCCGTGTCGGTCAGTGTGGATGAGAAGGAGATTCTGGCGCATTTGCAACATGGCACGCACGTGCTGAGCGTGGACGTCGAAGGCGGTTCGAAAGAAACTTGCCTGGTGAAGGACTTGCAGTTTGGCTTCCTCGGAGACAATGTCATCCACATCGACTTTGCTCGCGTCGACCTGGATGAACAAGTGCACGTGCACGTCCATCTGAATTTTGTTGGAGAACCAGCCTCGGCCCGCAAGACCGGCGCTATCCTCAGCCACGATCTTACCGAGTTGGAGGTCATTTGCCGCGTTAATGAGATTCCCGATGAGATCAGGGTCGACTTGAGACTCATGGACGAAGCCACCGTGCTGACGGTCGGCGAGCTGGAACTGCCGCCCGGACTTCGCGCGACCGCCGACCCGGGCACGCCGGTTTCCCATATCTCGTTCGTTCATAAGGAGGAGGAGGTGGGTGAGGAAGTTGAAGTTACGCCGGGTGAGGAAGAGCCTGAGGTCATCACCGACGCGAAGCCCGACGAAGCGGAGCCGGATAAGGGAGAAGACAAGACGTGAAACTGATCGTCGGTCTCGGCAATCCCGGACAGCAGCACGAGCACACCCGGCACAACGTTGGGTTCGTGGTGTTGGATCGCTTGGCGCGCCGATATGCCCCCGGCGAGATCGCGCGCGGCAAGTTTCACGGCGCAGTCCTTGATGCGCAGATCAATGGACAACGCGTACTCCTACTGAAACCAACCACCTTCATGAACCGATCGGGTCAATCCGTCGCTGAGGCCGTACGGTTCTACCATCTGGACCCCGGTTCGAGCCTCCTGGTCGTCGTGGACGACGTCGCCCTTACCTGCGGAATGATCCGCTTGCGGTCGGACGGCGGCGCCGGCGGCCATAACGGCTTAGCCGACATCGAGCAGAAGCTCGCAACGCAGGAGTATTCTCGATTGCGCATTGGAATTGACGCGCCGGGCGATATTCCACAATCCAATTATGTACTCGGTCGATTTCGACCGGATCAACAGGAACTCGTCGAGCCGGCGATGGAGACCGCGGTGGATGCGGCCGTTTGTTGGGCGCTACACGGAATCGACGAAGCTATGAATCGTTTTAATCGCAGGAACACCGGATAATGAACACTCTCCAAGAGGGCGGACCATGCCAGTAGATCAACTGAATTGTTACGAGGGCCTGTTTCTCTTTGCCCAGACTGCAGTGGGCGATTTGCAGTCGGCTGTAGATCACCTCAACGAGATCCTTGCGCGAGCCGAGGTCAAAATCATCAGCTTTCGAAAGTGGGACGAACGACGGTTGGCGTTTGAGATCGAGAGAAACAGACGGGGATTGTTTTTTCTGGTCTACTTCGAGGCGCCGGGGAGCGCGATCGCTCGAATCGAACGGGAATGCAATCTCTCGGAGCAGGTGCTTCGCTCGATGATGATACGGGCTGAGCATGTGACGCGTGAACAAATGGAGGCAGCAGACGGCCAAGCCGAACTCGCCGATGAGATCAACCTTCGAGGCAGCGCCGAGGAGGCAACACCGCCTGCGCCGACCACCGAAAAGGACGACATCACCCCGGATGAACCTCCGGTCGCAGTAACAACGACGGCCGAGGACATGCCGGCTACATCGGATGCGTAGGCCCGCTCAGACCAAGCCAGTTGGAGTTTCGATGACAATCCGACGAGTCGCCGCTCCATCTTGCAGATAAACGAATCAAAGGAGGAATCATGGCAGGTAGCGTGAACAAAGTCTTTTTGATGGGCAACCTCACCCGCGACGTGGAATTGAAATACACGCCGAGTAATCAACCGGTCGCGACATTCGGCCTGGCGATGAACCGCCGGTACAAAACCAAAGACGGTGAAAACCGCGAAGAGACAACATTCGTGGACTGCGAGGCATGGGCCCGTACCGCCGAGGTGATGAACGAGTACCTCTCCAAGGGCAGGCCTGTCTTCATCGAAGGTCGTCTGAAGCTCGACCAATGGCAAGACAAGGAAGGCAACAAACGATCAAAACTCCGCGTGGTCGTCGAGAACTTCCAGTTTGTTGATTCGCGCGGCAGTGCAGGTGGCGGCGGAGGCGGCGATCGGTCGTCCGCGCCCGAGCGGATGGCGTCAGCAAACGCCTCCTCTGCGGCCTCGCCCGACTCCGGACAGCATCAACCGGTCAGCGAGGACGACATTCCGTTTTGAAGTGATCCCCAAGAACGGTTGATACAGCCTCCATCAGGCGCACCGAACATCGAACCCATTCCTCAACGGTAAAGACATGGCTAAGAACATCGAATTACTACTGCTCAAGACTGTGGAACCGCTTGGCATCGTCGGCGACGTGGTCAAGGTGAAACCAGGTTATGCCCGCAATTACCTGTTGCCTCATCGCCTCGCTGAGTCGCCAACTCCGACCAAGATCGAAGCACTGAAGGAAGAACGGGCGGCGGCGCAAGCCGAGCTGGCTGCGCTTCGCAGCGCCCGGGAACAGCTTATCGAGCAGCTCACGGACGTCACCGTCACCGTTGAGCGCAGTTGCAATGACCAAGGCGGACTCTACGGTTCGGTCACCCAGCGCGACATTTCCGACGCTCTGCACGAAGCCGGGCACGGTGTCACGGTGGAGTACATTCGACTCAGTCACCCCATCCGCCACGTCGGCACCTACCCCGTTCCGGTTCAGTTCGACAAGGATCTGCGCATCGAAGTGACGGTGATCGTGAACCCGGACCACGAACTGCCGGATACCGCCGAGGCTGAAACCTCAGCAGGCGAGGACGAAGCGTCCGCTCAGGGCGACGACGAAGCAACCGCGAAAGAGAAGGCAGTAGAATCAAGCGCCAACGCTTAGGCGATCGTTCGAACCGGTGTCAGAAACCGCAGTTCCAGATACCGCGCGACGTAGTCGAGAATGCTCGTCGCCTCGGGAATGTCGGGGTTGTTCGTTGGTCCGCGCGGCTCGAAGCGCATGCCGCGAAATCGATCGACGGCATCTTGCAGCGGCAAGCCGTACTGCAACGCCAAACTGAACGCGCGGCAGAATCCCTGGGTCAGCCCGGACAACGTCGATCCTTCCTTGCTCATCTTGATGAAAATCTCGCCCGGACGGTCGTTATCAAACAGTCCGATGGTGAGGTAACCCTCGTTTCCAGCGATCGTGAACTTGTGTGTCACCGATCGTCGGGTCGTTGGCAGGACTTGTCGCTGAGCGATCGTTGGCGTCATGGGTCGAGCAACCTCATGTGTATACAAGCGGCGTAGTTGACGTTCGATGAAGGGCGTGCCCCATCGCACAGCGTCGAACCCTACATCGTCTAGGACGCGAGCAGCGCTCCAGTTTCAACCTACCGCCAAGATGGGCTCACTGCACGATCGCGGGTTCAGCTGCCTCGGTCCCGGCGCCTAACCGGTGCCGGAGGACGGAGAGAATCGTGTCGGATTCCAGGTAGTTGGCCGGCGGACGGTAATAAACCTCGGCGAACCCCTTACCGTCAGCTTGGCCCACAAGTCTCAGCGATCCCTTCGCTTCGCCCATGCGTTGTTGCAACTCCTGCGGCTTCTCGGTCGCAAAGATCACATCTTCTTCATGCAGCGTGATGGAACGAATCCCGATCTCCGCCGCAAGCACTCGTAGTTCAGCCAACTGAATCAACGTTTGAGCACTACTCGGTAAGGAACCGTAGGCACTGGCCAGGTCGCGCTCAACACGCTGCAAATCTTCGATGCTCTCGGCCCGGCTGATGCGCCGATACGCATCGAGTCGCCGAATGTCAGACGGGATATAACCCTTCGGCAGCGACGCGGCGATAGCCAGGTCAACCGTCGTATCCAACGAGCTTGCGCGTGATTCGTTCTTCAGATCGCCAACCGCTTGTTCGAGCAATTGACAGTACATCTCGTACCCCACCACCGCGATGTGCCCGGACTGCTCAGCGCCAAGTAAATTCCCAGCGCCGCGGATCTCCAGGTCACGCATCGCGATCTTGAAGCCAGCCCCGAGCATCGAGAACTGTTCGATCGCCTTGAGCCGCCGTACCGCGACCTCGCTGACAACTCGATCCGGCGGAAGGATCAGATAACAGTAGGCCCGATGCTTGTATCTCCCAACACGGCCACGAAGTTGGTGCAGTTCCGAGAGGCCAAAAATGTGCGCATCGTTGATGAACATTGTGTTGGCGGTCGGAATGTCGATCCCCGACTCGATAATGGTTGTGCACACGAGAACATCCACCTCTCGGCGCATGAACTTCAACATCACGGATTCGAGTTGCCGCGACGGCATCTGGCCGTGCCCCACCAACACACGCGCATCGGGAACGAGCTGCTGAATCTGATCGGCAACTGACTGGATGTTGTATACGCGATTGTGAACGTAGAACACTTGCCCGTCTCGCGCCAGCTCTCGCTCGATCGCCCGCTGAACTCGCTTCGGATCGCTCGAGATGACTTCCGTGACAATGGCGCGGCGATCATGCGGAGCCGTGGTTAGCGAGCTGATGTCGCGCAGCCCGAGCATGGCCATGTGCAGTGTGCGCGGAATCGGCGTGGCGCTGAGCGTCAGAACGTCCACAGTCAGCCGAAACTCCAAGAGGCGTTGCTTGTGCTCAACACCAAAGCGTTGCTCCTCGTCGATAATCACCAGCCCAAGATCAGCGAACCGTACATCCTTACTCAGCAGGCGATGGGTCCCGATGATGATGTCCACCTGACCTTTGCGCACACTATCAAGCAGTTGTTGTTGCTCTTTCTTGGTCTTGAAGCGACTGATGGACTCGATACGAAACGGATATTCGGCGAAGCGCTGCCGGAGCGTCCGCTCATGCTGCTCCGCAAGCACGGTTGTCGGCACGAGCAGCGCGACTTGCTTGCCGTATTCAGCCGCCTTGAACGCCGCCCGAATGGCGACTTCAGTTTTTCCAAACCCCACATCGCCGCAAATCAACCGATCCATCGGCCTCGGATCGCCCATGTCGCGCTTCACTTGACCAGCGGCGGTGAGCTGATCGTCCGTCTCTTCATAGGGGAATTCCGCTTCGAACTCTCGCTGCCATGTCGTATCGGCGGGATAGCGAATTCCCTGCGTCGATTCCCGAGCCGCCTGAATTCGCAACATCTCGGTCGCAAGATCGCGAACCGCCTCTTGCACCTTGGCCTTTTGTCGATCCCATTTCTGAGAACCGACACGGGAAAGTTCAGGTCGACCCTTGAACGATCCAATGTATTTCTGCACGAGTTCGATCTTCGACGCCGGAACGTGTACCTTCGCGCTGCCGGCAAACTCGAGTGTCAGAAATTCTTCCACCGAACGATCGCGCCGACCCTGGATGCTCTGCACTTGGATGAATCTGGCGATCCCATGATCGCGATGGACGACAAGATCGCCCGGCTGCAAATCCAGAAATGTATCCATCGCGCGCGAAGCGCCCAAACGGAATCGCCGGCGAACGTGGTATCGGTGCAACAACTCGTGATGCGTCACCAGCGCTAGTCGAGTGTCCTTCGTCCCCTCCCAAATGAAGCCACGGTGTAGATACTGCGTGAGCAACGCCACACTTGCCTGCGGTGCGAATTCGTTGAGCAATTCCTTCATCCGCTGCGCCTCGCCGTCCTTCTGGCACAGCACCATTGTCTCCAGGCTGTTAGCTAACTCCCCTAGCTCGACCACCGCCGCCGACGCATCCTCGTCGAACTGTGGCAATGGTCGCAATGGAAGGCTAATGCACGACTGCGGCGCCGAGCCCGGCGAATACTGATTCACCTCCAGCATCGCATGGCATCGCCCCGCAAGTTGTTGAATGATCTCGGCGCATGTAAACAAACTGCGAGCGTCGACCGCTCGATCCATATAGCTGCGGCCCTGTTCGTTCAGTTCGACCATCTCCGCCAATATCACGACCGTCTTGCTCGGCAGATATGCCGCCAGCGATTCCTCCGCCTCGTTTGAATCCGCCAACTCAGCTGATACGCGCGCGATCTCGATCGATTCCAACTTGCGATCCGAGGCAAGCGTCTCCAAGTCGATCTCGTACAGTGCCTCGACCTCGTCGCCAAACAAGTCGAGGCGAACCGCAGTAGCGCCCGGGGAGAAGATGTCCACAATCCCGCCGCGGATCGTGTACTCGCCCGGCGATTCGATCGTCTCGACCCGCGCGTAGCCTGCTTCATGAAGCCAATCGACGAACGCTGACAAATCCAGCGAATCACTGTCTTGGATCACACGCACCAAATGATCGAGCTGTTCCGGATGTGGCACCGCTTGCATCAAGGCATGAACTGGTGCGACGATCACTTCCACCTCATCTTGCGCGACCAAACGGCGCGCGAGCCGCAACCGATCGGTCAGCAATTCGATGTTCACGTTGGACTCGCCGGGCAGAACTTCCATGGCGGGGAACTTCGCGACGTCAACATCCATCGCCTCAAGTTCTTCGACCGCCTCGTCAGCCTGATCCACGTGCGGCATCACGAGAAGTATGGGTCGGCCAAGCCGTTGCCGGAGCGCTGCCGCCAAGACAACCGTGCTGGAACCCACCACCCCTCGGGCGGCCGCAGTGTTCCCACCCTCAAGAAGCTCGGCCAGCTTCTGGACCTGGGGTTCGGCCGCGATCCGCTTGATCCAACTCATCGGGCCCATCCTCGCCCAATGCGCGCAGCATCAACCCCCGACCGGTTTTCCTGGCGGTCTGGTTTCGGATCCATGATGAGACAATCCTAGAGGAATGCCGCCGCTCCTGCTCCGCACCGAACTGCTTGGGTCGCCAGCGAGATCGTGTGCTCAGCGGCAAGTCCACAAAAAGGCCCCCGGCGACTGTTCCGGGGGTGACGCCGAGGGCCCGGGAAAGGGGGCAAAATTGGTCAGGGTGAGTGTAGCGGAAACAAGACTCAATTGAACGGATCGGCGCCGGGGCACTCGCCAGTATGCAGGCACAAGCACTTACTGCAATGATCCAGGTAGTGGATCATCCAGCACAGGTAGTTCGCCTGCTCCGCCGGAGTGCCGTTAGTCATCCTGTCTACGAAATTGATCCAATCGACCATGTCCAGACACGCGGCGGTCAGCTCCGCTAGGAGCGACGGTGGTGGTTGCCCTGCCCCGCAAGGGCATAAACCCCAATCACCCACCAGGTCGAGCAGATCGGGTACGCCAACGAAGGTGTTGCAGTCGAGATCGGCCGGATGCCCCGGGTTCGAACCCCACGCGCCCAGCAAGATGAGCAGGTCCTTCACGTCGACCGCGCAGTCGCGATCGAGATCAGCCGGGCAAGCTGGGCGGACCGTGACGCGGTAATCAGGGCTATCCCAACTCACAGCTGGGTTGCCGTCGACCTGGTCACACATCAAGTCGGCAGTGGCGATAAGACGATACTCATAGCCGATCTCGAACCCGTCTGCCCCGAGCGCACCGGATACAAGCAACGAGTTCCCATCAGCCGGATCAACAGCGTAATCAAAATCTGTTGATGAGAGCAATACGAACTCATCGGTTGTGCAGGCAGTTCTGCGCTCAATGGTCACGGGCGCATTGGCGTTGAGCGTAATCGGTCCATAGTGTCGCAGCTTCACTTCGAGAGCGGGATCGGCGTCTTCGAGCAACACCGTCTCGCCGTTGGCCGGGGCGCATGACTCATCATGCAGATCAAACGGAGCGAGTCCGACCGATCCGCCACCGAGCGAAGCGGCGGTGTTGGTGTAACCCGGTCCGGTGAGTATGACTTGAGCCGGATCGCCGTCAAATCCGATCTTGACCGGTGCGTCCCACACCGGGTCTGCAATATTGTCAGCATTGAAAATGATCTGCGTTGCCAAGCCGCCAATAGGCACTTCGATTTTGCGGTTTCCGCCAGTGTATGACTCGCCGAATGTGATTGTCGCAGCCAGTTGCACATTGAAGTGTAGTTCACCACCAGATGGCTGATTGGCCATCGTACGAGCCTCAAGAGACCCTACGAATGTGTCAACAATAATCTTTGAGATTGTCCCCGTCGTGCCGCCATTCACACGCGCGTTGATATCGGCGTAGAGGTTTTGCGCTTGGGTAATATTCCTAATATACTCATGTGCCTCGATGGCCACCGGTGCCACCGCTGTACCGATATCTCCATCTGCACGAATGAAGCCGATTCGCCCGAACGGCGCACGAATATCGCCAAAAATGCTACCGGAGGCATCGACAGTGGCGATGCCGTTCGTCGGGACAGAAGTTTGGGTAGAAATGATATTGCCCGTGATATCTCCACCAATCAATAGGTTGCCAATCGAATGAATGTTTACGGATCCCAGATCGCCGAAGATATCGACCAACCCGAGCAGATGTGCGTGACTTGAGGCGCCGACGATGTTCCAAATGTCTTGGATCTTCGTTGCCGGATCGTCACACTCTTCGAGGATTCTGATCATGGCAACGGACGGTGGCACCTGCACGACTACATTCTCGATCACAAGGCCGGGAATCGTTGGATGAATCTCGAACCAGTTGCCCGGGTTATTGTTTATCAAGAAGACGTTGTAGTGGCCGCCGCCTAAATTTTCGACGATGTACGAGTCGGGTACGATCGTGGGATCACACTGGAAATCAGTAAGGATAATCCCCTGTCCGCAAACGGACTGACCAACCACCAGACAACTCAACCCAATCAAGACTCCAAGTGCGTTCTTCCTTCGCATCCTCTTACTCCTTATCTCTCTTGGAAGGCTCAATAATCGTGCGGTGCGCGTCGTATGTTGGGCTCAACAGGGATTGCCGACGCTAAACGTAGCCCTTGCGTTGTGGTCCCATTGGCGGGTCCATGGAGCGAGTAGAGGATACCATCTTCCGCCTGGTAGAGGTAATCGTCACTGAAGAAGCTCGAGCCTTTTGTCATTCGGCGGCTGTGCAACGGGCTACCGAACTCCTCCGTCCATTCCTGCCAGCCGCCGGAGACGTCAAGTAGGCCCCAAGGACTCTGGATGTGTGGGTACGACCCCGGCCGAATCAGGTATTCTGGAAAGCCGGGGGTCCAAAACAGGCTGGCATTCGTTTCGCCACCTTTTCGTGGCGTCTCGGCAAAAAGTGGCTCATCACTGGAACCCGGTTGCCACCACCAACCTCCGTCACCCTGATTTGCCGCCGGATCGTAGTACACCCCCTTGAGCCATTCATCCAGGCTTGGAATCCAGTACCGCGCGCCGGGTGATCGCGTCGCCTGGTCGTTGTAGGAGCCGTCCTTGTTTTCAGTGAATGTGGATGTGTCGTAGGCGCCATGGGAGAAGGCCTCTTCAGTGTTCTCTTTGCCGTTGTGGAGCCAGTTGCAGTAGCGTGCGGCCATCCGCCAACTTTGATTGGTCGGGTAGTCCTCGGTCCCCTCGAACATGTGATATGAGTCGGGGTCGTTCAGCGGCCCGGCGATATAGATAAAACAGCCGGTGAGTCCGTGGCTCTGCCCATAGGTTCCTTCGTAGTATGGCGCAAAGGCCTGGACGAACTGGAACCATTGGTGAACGAGAATCTCCGTGCGTGTGAGGCGGTAGCGATAGTCGATCCCGCCCCGGCCTTTGAGCTGCCCTTGAGCCCCGCCCTCAAACGCCGGGTTGCCCGGATCGCCGATGATGACCCATTCCAGATCATTCCCCACATACGCCTGACTGTCAGGCGTTTGCTGAGCCGGAAGAGCCGCCGCTGCCGTCAGCACGATCATAGTTATCAACGCTATCCATCCCTTGAGCATCGCTGACTCCCTGTTCTAAAGGCATTTGGCCGAATACGTGACGAATAGGCATATCGTCAATACGACCGGCGCTGACTTCAATACTCTACCGCAATCTGCAGCCCTGTTATCAAACGACAGGCCAGCAGCCTGTAGCAACGGCCATGGTCAACTGGATACGTGTCCCAGATAGGCGACACATACGCCAAGCGTCATTGGTTGTTGGGTAATGTTGGCGAACCCGGCATCGATCAGCATCTGCTCAAGTGCTTGACGGTCGGCGAAGGTGGCGGCTGATTTGGGAAGGTTCAATAATCGCCAGGATCGGTTTGAATGTTCCGCTCAGCAGGAACTGCTGAAGCTAGACGAAACCCTTCCATTGCGGTGGAATTAGCGCTCGCAGGAATCGATTCGACAATCCAGTCTTCAATCGGCCACAAGTAACCATCGCTAAAAAAGCTGGACCCCTTGGTACGACGGCGCGTGTGTATGTTGTTACCAAACTCTTCCGTCCACTCGCGCATACCGCCTGATGCATCTAACAAACCCCAGGGGCTTTGAACGAATGGATAGGCACCAACTTCCAATAGCTCGATCGGAAAATCCGGAATATACCAAAACCGGCTTGCGTTGGTCTGCCCGCCTTCCCATGGCAAGCCTGCAATGAGCTCATCATCGCTAGAATCGGGAAACGACCACCAGCCGCCGCGCCCCTGATTGAGGGTGCGATCGTAGTAGACCCCCTTGATCCATTCATCAAGACTTGGAATCCAGTACTTGGCCCCGGGTGACCGCGTAGCCTGATCGTTGTACGATCCATCTTTGTTTTCTGTAAATGTGGATGCATCGTACGCACCACTTGCGAAAGCCTGCATGTCGGGCTGCTTGTTGTTGTGAAGCCAATTGCAATATCGAGCAGCCATTCGCCAACTTTGATTGGCTGGGAAGTCCTCGGTGCCTTCGAGGATGTGATATGAGTCGGGATCGTTGAGCGGCCCGGCGATGTAGATGAAAGAGCCAGTGAGTCCGATGCTTTGCCCGAAGGTGCCCTCATAATAAGGAGCGTACGCCTGGACGAATTCAAACCATTGGGCCACCGTAACTTCAGTTCGGGTTAGGCGATAGTAATAGTCAATTGCACCTCGCCCCTTCAGTACCCCCCACGGCCCATAGCCGGGAAAACCCGGGTTGCCCGGATCGCCGATGATGACCCATTCCAGATCATTCCCGACATACGCCTGACTCTCAGGTGCCTGCTGAGCCGGAACAGCCGCCGCTGCCGTCAGCACGATCGCACATATCAAAGCTATCCATCCCTTGAGCATCGTCAATTCCTTGTTCTGGTGGTATTAGGCCGAATCCCTACCGAGTAGGAATATCGACTACACCACCAGCGCGGACTTCAATACTCTACCGGCTACAGCCGTCGTGGTACGGCCAAGGCCGCGGCGGGCAGAGAGATCGGCGGCCACTCAGGTGCTTGGATGATCGCCGTGACTTCGTAACCACCGCACGGAATCTGCGCCCAGACCACATCGGAAGTGGCGAGGATTCCGGCCGGCAGGCCAGCTGTCGCCAAGATTCGGCGGCTGTTGTTTCTACTACTCATCGCACATCCCGCATCGCTGAGACACCACAATCTAGAACTGCGTTGGCAGTCTACCAGCGAGGAGGCAGAATGAGACCAAAAAGTGTCAATTTGCCAGAATCGTGAGTGCTGCCCTCATCGCCCCACTTCTACCATGTCTAACACCCAGTAATCCGGGGTCGAGGATGCGCAAGCGGCTAGTCGCTTCGGCCGGGGAATTGGCGTCCCGCTGAGGCGGCGGTGTGGATTACCTCCGGGACATCGGCTACTGCGTAAGCGCGCAGTCGTTCGATGATTCTTGGACCGAGCCCTGACACACGCTCCAAATCGTCCACGGAAGCGAACGGTCCCTCACTACTGCGCTGCTGAACGATTCGTGCTGCGAGTCGCGGACCGATGCCGGGCAACAAATCAAGCTGTGCCTCATCGGCTGAATTGACGTCGATTACTAGATCAGGCCAGTCCCGCCCACGAATAGCCGCGTCGACGGAACTGACGTCTTGATAGACGACCACCGGACGATGCAGGCGCAACCATCCGGCCGAACATAACACCAAAATCAGCAAACCGCTGACAAACAGAGCGCCGGGCAGACGATGCGGTGGCTCACTCATCGGTCGCCCCTTCTGAGAAACTCTGCGAGAATTTGCGCGGCGCCCCCAACGGTTTGCGGAGTCGTTTTCGCGCACCGACAAGCCGCTGCAGGGCCGGCTTGGTCCGTCCCGAGGCATCGACCAGCCCGGCCCCGGGTAACTCACTTCCCGGGTGATCGTACAGATCGCTCCAAATCACTGACTCGACGAACGGCTTTGACATGGCGATCGAAAACGCTCGCGCAACCCACCGTGACTGCACCTGAGCAGTCCAGGGCTCATGCCACCACCCGCCTCCCGCCTTGGATGATTCGCTGGGCACCCCGATTGCCGACACCAACACCGGCAAGTCCAGAGTCAGGAACCGATCGAGCAAACTGCTGATCTGCATCAAATCTCGCGCGTGGCGTCCCTGACTATCTTGACCAAACAGCAGTTGCACGCCGACGCAATCCAGCGGGATTCCTTCCTGCGCGATCTGGTCGAGATAGACCAACGGCGATACAGCATCGCGGTTGGCTGCGGCGAATTCGCCGAACGGCTCGATGATTTCGACCATGATTCGCGCGCCTTTTTGAACTTGGCGCACGATCAGCGAAGCCATATACGTCAGGTCGATCATCTGCTGCGGGGTGAATCGGAAATTGTCATTGACGTTCAGCCCGGATGCCACGTTCCACATGTTCACCACGGTCCGGTAGCGTTGAACCACGCGCTCGACATGCTCGTAGACCAGATCACGACAGGTGCTGTAGTCGTGCTGCCAGACGTACATCCATTTGGGTAACGATCGCTTTGAGAAATCAAGGAGCGGCCCAAGAACGCAGGGCTTGTCCTGGGTTTTCGCCCATTGAACCCACTGATCGAGCGGATCCCAGTTGTAACGGCCCTCCTCAACTTCCAGTTCACTCCACCGCAGTGGGAAGACCAGGATGTCGAAATTGCGCGCGACGAGGTCGCGCAGCGCCGGCGTGTCCCTTGCCGAATCAATCCGCACACCGAGCGTTGTCGATGATGCGGGACGACTTCCGAATCGCCAATGGAGAAAGAGCTCTGCATGCGCCAAAGCCAACCGCTCGTTTGCCTCCACTGCATGAATCAGAGCACGATGAGCGGTGCGGTCCGCCTGAAGTGAGTCCCGAATGTTGAGCGCTTCGGAGAACAGCTCCCGCGCTCTTTCCCACTCCTGCATGGCCGGATGATCGGACTCCAACTCGAACATTTGCCATTCTTCGCTCTTGGCGATGAAGGACTTGATCCGGTGCCGCGCCAACTCCACAGACAAGACGTACGGCCGGTCACGATCGGGCAGTAAACATGTCTGGAGCATAAGCCGACCAAGCGGACCGGCATCGTGCGGAAGGCACAGGGCGACCGAATGGTTCGCTCGTTTCGTGCACTCGATCAGGCCGCCGTCGAATGTCAGCTCTCCGCGGACCGCGACATCGTCCGGACCGACCAGGTAGGCATCGTCAAGCGGCCAGTCGTCGGCTGGTCCGCCGTCGTCGTAAACGGCAAATCGTAGCATCGTGAGTCAGACAGCGGATCCAGTCGCCAGCGTCATTGCAGGCCAGTGGCACCACTATAGTTGTACCTCACAATCCGCGTGAGATTTCACGTGGAAAAACTGTCCACCCACCTCTCTCGCTCCCTGCCCGCCTAGGTAGTAGGTACAGTGCGGAGATGCCCTGTGAACCCGACGCCACTCTCGTCAATCCTCCCGAGGCGACGATCCGAACCGACCTACCACTGCCGGGCCGTCGCGAAGGCAAGGTCCGCGATCTGTATACCTTGCCCGCTCAAGGGGATACCCCACCCCGCCTGCTGATGATCGCAACCGATCGAATCAGCGCCTTCGATGTGATCCTGCCCACCGCTATCCCCGGCAAGGGCCGCCTGCTCACGCAAATCAGCGCCGCGTGGTTCAGCTTTGTCCGCTCGCTCGGTGTCATCGGCGATCATGTTATCTCGACCGATGCCGGCGATATCGCCGGCCTGGAAACCTCGCAACGCCAGTCGATCGAGTCTCGATCCATGATTTGCCGGGCCGTCCAGGTCGTCCCGGTGGAGTGCGTCGTCCGCGGCTACCTGGCCGGATCGGGCTGGCGAGAGTATCAAGAGCGTCAGATTATCTGCGGCGTCCGGCTGGGCGAGGGCTTGTGCGAATCGCAGCAGCTCCCCGAGCCGATCTTCACGCCAACGACTAAGGCAGCCTCGGGCCACGACGAGCCTATGGACTTCCGCCAAGTCTGTGATCAGATAGGCACGGAAACCGCAGACCGGCTGCGCGACGTCTCGTTGCACATCTACACCACAGCTGCTGAGTTCGCGCTTTCGCACGGCATCATCCTGGCGGATACGAAATTCGAGTTCGGCCTTGCCTTGGACGCCGAGGGACGACCGACCGACGAGTTGATTCTGATCGACGAGGTACTTACGCCGGATAGCTCACGCTATTGGCCGGCCGATGACTACACCCCCGGCGTTGAGCAACATGCCTTCGATAAGCAATACGTGCGGACCTATCTGCAGGGGTTGGTGGACGCCGGTCAGTGGGACCAGACACCGCCCGGCCCCCCATTGCCGCCGGAGGTTGTTCAGAACACCCTGGCCCGATACACCGAAGTCTGGACTCGACTCTTCGCCTCCAGCACGAGTTGAGCGAGTTTCAGCGACATCGGTAGCCGCTGCTTCCCGATCGGCCATGTAGTGATGGCGCGCGGAACGCCACTTGGAGCCGATTGCCAGGGCAAGCGCATGGATTCTCGCTTGGATCTAACCACGACACTCCGACCGCGTGGGCAACTCCCGAAGGTCATGAGAACATCATCCCGACACCTTTCCCCTCCCTTCTGATCCCCCTCTCCTCCCGGGAGAGCGGTTAGGGGTGAGGGTCTTTTCAGATCTCGTCCAACTCCAGGGGCTGCCATCGAGAACCATTCCCGTCCCCTCGACTTCCCCCTCTCAATAAATCATCCTGACACCTTTTTCGCTCGCTCGACACCTTTTCCGCTCACCTACCTTGCGCAACTTCGGCAAAGATGACTGACACGCAGACCGTGGGCGGGGACGCCACGGCTCGCTGTATGGCGTATCACTTTTTCAAGTGAGCACGCCCGTCCCCGGGCCGGACTGACGCCCGCATACCGAGTACCTACATCGCGCAACGTCGACACAACTTAGTGACGCATCAGCCGTCGCCGGGGACGCCGCGACTCGCTTTGCGGTACGATTCTTGCATGCATCGGCTCTCGCCTAGTTTGACGACGTGGCACATCACGTGGGGTACGTACGGTACACGTCTTCACGGTTCTGCGCGGCCAACAGTCGATCGGCGCAACGCCGCGATCGGAGATCGGTTCGTCCAGCGCAACGAGCAACGCGAACAATTCGAAACAAACATCATGTTCGGCGATGCTGTGTATCTCGGCGACGCTCAACGACGCTTTGTTGAATCAACCGTTGTTCAACTCTGCGAGCGCGGCGGATGGACGCTGCGAACGTGCGCAGCGGGTATTGAGGGCGATCACATACATGTTCTGTTGGATGCTGATCAGGCTGTGCATGGCGAGAAGATTCGCCGACTGCTCAAACGCTGGCTCACACAGGCGATGAACGAGAAATTCGATCGCCCGGAAAGCGGCAAGTGGTGGGCGATTCAAGGATCGAACAGAGTTGTTGACAGCGACGCCTATCTGGACCGCGCGTTCCCATACATCCAGAAACAGCGAGCAACACCGCCGACGTAGAAGAAGTGGAATTCCCAGTGAGCCCGCTCGTCCCCGAGCCGGGCCTCGCACGCATGCTGAGCGTCAACGTCGCGCAACGTCGGCACGTTCTACTGACACGTCAGCCGTGGGCGTGGACGCCACGGCTCGCTTGATAGCGAAACTTCCCGTTCGGTTGCTCTCCGCACCATCTATGTTTATCCGTGTCCATCTGTGACCAGACGAAGGCTTGAGGCCTCAACGGCGACGCTGGCGCGCATCTCAGAGGCACTGAATTGCTCAGATCACCTTGGAAAATTTACAAAAAATATCCCGCCTGGTGAGCTGCCAAGCCACATTCTGTGGTCTGACTTACCCAGACGGCGTCCCCGGCGCGCGCAGCCGCAGCCGCCGATCCTTCTATGAAAGGAGCGATTGTTCCATGTTCACATGGTCACGGCGATCCAAGCAGACACCCCTACATTGCGGCAACGTGGGCGCGCACAAACTAAAGCCTATTGCGCACAGAATCTCGCGCGCGCCAGATTGCAAGCCATGAACATGAACAGTTCCGTCGGTCATCCCACTCGATTTCTAGGACAACGATTCTTAGTGGACAGAGTCCGATCGTTCAGCAGCATCCACGGTGTTGCGAAGCAACATGGCCACGGTCATCGGCCCCACGCCGCCGGGGACCGGCGACAAGTGCCCGGCCGTTTGAGCAACTTCATCAAACATCACATCACCGACGGTGCGCGATTGACCTTCCGGCGTCGTGACACGACTAATTCCAACGTCAATCACAACCGCTCCAGGCTTGACCATGTCCGAGCCGATCAGACCGGCAACCCCCGTCGCCGAGATCAACACGTCGGCGCTTCGTGTGATTTTACCCAGGTCCAGCGTGTACTTGTTCACCGAGATGACCGTGGCTTGGCAGCGCATCAACAGCACGACGATGGGCTTGCCAACGATGTTGCTTGCGCCGACGCAGACGCAGCGCGTTCCCTTGAGCTGTACGCTCGTCGATTCGATCATCTCCATTACGGCGAGCGCGGTACATGGAACGAGACTCCGTCGGCCGTAAACGATGTTGCCGATGTTTGCGGGGTTGACGCCCTCCACGTCCTTGTCCACTGCGATCAACGATTGGATTCGCTCGGTGTCAACCTCCGGCGGAAGCGGCAGATGCACCATGATCGCGCTGACCTGTGGGTCATCGTTCAGGCGAGAGATGCTGTCGGCGATGTCATCTTCGGTCGATCCCTCGGGAAGCTTGTGCAGGGCGTGTTCGATACCCACCTCACGACACATCTTGTCTTGATTGCGCGCGTAGAGTGCCGCACCGCTGTCTTGCCCCACGAGTACAGCGTCCAAACGCACGCCGCGGCCTCGACCTTGAAGCGCAGCGACTCGCTCGGCCATCTGCCGCTTGACGTCAGCGGCCATCGCTCGTCCGTCGATGATTTTCGCTCTTTGCATCACAGTCATTTGAGCTCAAGGATACATCAATTGCATGCCTCTGCGCGCCCAAGCCTTTTTCGTTGACAGTTTGTACCCAATGATGGAAACGAGTCACACCGCTGGGTGCTCGGATCCAATATTGGAATAGAAGCACGCCCAGGCTGGTTGGTCAAAACGTATCATCCAAGCGGCTCGTTCGGCCGATGAGAGAGAGCCACACCTCGCGAAAAAAGGACTCCGCCTTTGGAACCGTCCCAAGCTCAAACTGATCAGCCCAGTCTCTGGCGATGGATCGTCAAGTTCGCCGCAGCGATCGGATTGACCGGCATGATCTGCTGTGTGGCCCCAATGGTGTTATTCATGATGGGGCTGATGGGCGGTGTGTATGCGATCTCCTTCGCCAACGGGTTCTACAACGAAGATGGATCGGCCGGGATCGGCGCATGGGTCCTGCGGATCGTCGCGGGTCTGATTGGTGTCGCGGGCATCGTTTTGTATAAGCGCAAGCAAGATCAATGCTCGATCGACCCCAAGCGCAAACGTAAGAATCTCATTCTGCTGACTGTGTTTATCACGACGATCGGCGTCGGCTTCTTTCTCACGTTGGAACGCATTTCGGGCTGGTATTTCAACGAGTACATCGTTCCGGCCCAGCAAGCAGAACTCACCGCACAGAAAGACGCAGCTGTCGAGTGAAGTGCGCGTTCTGGACTGGCTTGATTCGATCGCGCTATTTCAATCCGGCCCAGCGTCGGACCAGCGCAACGAACTGTCGGGCCTGGCCGGATGATTGCGTAGCGATGAACACCGTATCGCTTCCGGCGATTGTTCCCAGAACGTAGGGTAGGTGCAGATTGTCAATAGCGCGCGTCAACGCCTCGGCTTGGCCTCGCCGCGTATGGACTACAGCCAGCGGACCGCCGCGCTCCGCTGAGAGCAGGCTGCGCTTCAAAGCGCTTCGCACCTGGGCAGTGTCGCGGCCCTGGTATCCGCCGTTGTTACGCAGTGAATAGCCTTGGTCATTCTTGAGGGCGCCCAGATCGCGCAAGTCCCGCGAAAGCGTTGCCTGCGTCGTCTGAATGTTCTCGGCGAACAGCAGATCCAACAACTGTTCTTGACTGCGGATCTCGTTGTGAGACAGGATCTCACGAATGCGCTGATGCCGTTGTTGTTTGGGGATTTTCATGTTGCTCAGTCGCTGTGTTGCGTGACGATCAATGTTGTGTCCACCTGGTCAACGGCGACGGTTTGAACCGATCCATCAGGCCAGGTGATCCGAAGCGAATCGACTTGCGTTGTCTGGCCCAAGCCGAAGGTGATCGGCAGTTCCACTTGCGACAGATAGCTGCACGTGGGCATGACCTGTCGCCGCTGCGTGATGCCGTTGGCGATGAGTTCAACGCGGGCGCCGATTGCGTCGCGGTTAGACGCGGTGCCAATGAGTTTGACACGCAACCAGTGACGAGAAAGTTGCTGATCGTTGCGCAACAGAAGCGGCGGGCCGCCGGTTTGTGTCAGCACAATGTCTTGGTCGCCATCACCATCGACATCCGCATGTGCAGCGCCGCGACCGACAATCGGCTGCGACAAATCACCAAGTCCTGCTCCGGGAACGACCGCGAAGCATGAACTCGCGTCCGCGCCGCAGTTCCAAAACAGCAGCGGTGCCTGGCGATAATGTTGGCTCGACTGAATCTCGTTGATCTCACTCTCGAGGTGGCCGTTGGTCTGAAGCATGTCCAGCCAGCCGTCAAGATCGTAATCAAAGAAAAACAATCCGAAGCTCAGCGTCAGCCTGCTCGGCGAACCGATGCCTTCGCCACTGGACACATCCGCAAACTGCCAGGGGTCGCGTGGTTGTTGAACGTAGAGAGACGAGGGTTCGTTCGCGAAATTGCCGATCCCGATGCCGAGCTGCCCATCGTTGCGAATGTCGCCGATGTCGATGCCCATCGCGCCGGTTGCCCCACCCATCGTATCAAACGCAACACCGCTGCCAGCCCCCACTTCCGCGAACGTTCCATTCCCAAGATTGCGAAACAGGAAATTCTGAACAGTGTCGTTCGCCACGACGATGTCAATGTTTCCATCGTCATCGACGTCAGCGAACGTCACCGCCAACGCCTTGCCCATCGGTTCACCCGTAGCCGGATTCCGTACAGCGATTCCCGCTTCGTCGGTCACGTCGGTGAACGTGCCGTCGCCGTTGTTGTGATAAAGATAACTATCCGTGCCTTGATATTGCAACGGTGGGCCGTAGGCGCGGTCCGTCCCGTTGAGTGTGAAGTTCAGTTGTAAATCGATCTGGCGTGACCACTGAACATAGTTGCAGACAAACAGATCGAGGTTCCCATCATTGTCGTAGTCGAGGAACCCCGCGCTCGTGCTCCACATCGACTCGCCGCCCGCAACGCCGGCGAAGTTGGTCTGCTCCACGAATCGACCATGATCGTTGCGAAACAGATGATTCGTACCTAGCGCGCCGATAAATAGATCAACGTCTCCATCGTTGTCGTAGTCGCCGCAGGCCACACCTGTTCCGTAGAAAGTCACAGCAAGTCCGGTCTCGGCTGTAACGTCTTCGAAGTGGCCGCTGCCGTCGTTTCGATACAGCGCCATCGTATCCTGCAGATTCGCTGGTACATCGCCCGGCCACGACGTCGCGTTGACCAGCAAGAGATCTTGATCGCCGTCGTTGTCGTAGTCGAAGAACGCGCAGCCGCTACCCATCGTCTCGGGCAACAGTTTCTCACCGGTCACACCGTTTGTGTGGACGAAATCGACGCCTCCGCTGCCTGTAATGTCGGTGAATTGAACCGGCGGCTGATCGGCTATGTTGACAGAGAGTTGATCGGGCGGTTTGACCGGATCGCGATCAATTACGACCGGCTCCGGCGTCGACGATCGTGTAAAAAGCCACGCCCCGCCAACACCCGCTCCGAGCAACACGATGACAATCAGCGACCATTTGAACGCCACGCCGATGATTGTGTCGTCGACCGGGACGAATTCATCCTCGTCCGGTGCGCGCTCGTTGGGTGGTTCTTCCATAATTGAATCAGTCATTGCGGATTCCCGCCACCTCGGCAATAGGCAGATCGTATGCACCGGGCCGGTGAAGATCGTAGATCACGACGGCTTCAGCCGCATGATTCGCGGCCGAATACTTAATCCGTGCTTTCGCGACGGCGTCGTCGCGCGCATTATCGTCCGGCTTGTACTTGGCGTGGAGCTTGGTATGTCGATCCTCGCCTGCCTGATCACCCTGATCTCGGTAGACCTGTTTTAGCCCCCAGTGCGCAGTGAGATTCTCCGGGTCGTACGCCAACGCTCGTTCATAGAACTGTTGCGCCTCTTCCATATACTCCCTGCGACGATCGCCTCGTTCGCGCAGACCGCGTTGATAGATCGCTCCAGCCAACTCATTCAACACTCGGTAGTCCTTGGAGAAATCAAAGCCACGACCTTCAGCTTGTGCGAACCCACCACGGATAATGTCGCGCAGGTTG
>CBDUST010000028.1:0-26101 GCA_965369945.1 uncultured bacterium
CCGGGCAATGGCGGTGGAATCTACGCGAGGGATAACGCAGTCATCGCGAACAACTCCATATTGGAAAACCAATGTACCGATCGAGGTGGCGGCGCACGGCTCCTGTGGAACGTCGTGTTTACAAACAACATTGTCGCCAACAATCAGGCCATCGAGTTGGGTGCCGGAGGCGTCTACGCGGCGGAGGACATCACCCAGTTCGAGTGCGATGTTGCCCACGTAATGCCCAAAGCCGCTATCAGGCTGGCGCTCAAAATCCGGATGGCCGCCCTGCGCGGTTTGCTCGCGGAAGTCGCGGACGATGCCCCCAAGTCGGATCTCAGCCGGCGCGCCGTCTTGCGATTGGTACGGGGCGGCGTTGGCGGGGCTAATCATCATGCAGAGGATGCTGCTTCCAGCCAGGACACGGAACGATTGTTGGTTGGCGAGGTGCGACGATCGGCTCATGGACAAGCTCCCTTCCTTCAGTTCACGTACAGACAGTTGATGTGGCTGGTGCGAGCGAATGCTGTGTCTGAAGTTGTTGGAAACTTGTCTATGATTGTCAGCGATCGACTGTACGATTCATTCCCTGGTCGCCAAGCGACGACGCTCGGATTAGCCCATCCAGGATGGCGCACACGCCGTAGGGCAGCTGCGGAGAATCGAGAAGCAGTGTCAAGATATGTGGCCTCTACGGTCGAACTTCGGTGGCGCAGACATGGGTAGAAGTTCTTATCGGTCATCCCACGTATGTGGTGACCACGGAGATCAGACGTCCATCACTGCTGACCAGCCGGGATGCCAGTATCATCTTCATCCTCTCGACGCAAACTGAGCAACCAGACTGCGATGCCGATGACGAGCCCTTATTACGCCGCCGCTTGCCAGACCGCCTTTGATTGTCCCACCGATCGCAAGCAGATCGGCGATCGCACCAGGCGCATGTGCAATATGATCGAGAACACGATCGTTGGCTATGAGCCGTTCTTCGATGTTCGGCTGCTGGTCTTTCCGGAGTTCGCACACGCTGCTCCAATTTACGACAGTGTGGCGAAACTGCGCGATCGGCTCGCTGTTGAGGTGCCTAACGAACACACTGATCGCTATGCCGCCTTGGCGAAAAAATACGGCTGCTACATACAAACGGGAACTTTCCTCGAAATCGACGAGTCGTATGACGAGGTAGTGTTCAATACGACCGTACTCATCGGGCCCGACGGTGTATTGTCGAAGTATCGCAAGGTGAACCCGTGGATTCCCTGGGAATTGCACTCCAGCCCTCATGATATCGCTGATTACCACGATGACCCGTTTCCCGTTGTCGACACCGAACTGGGGCGAATGGGCGTCGCGATCTGCTACGACTGGCTGTTTCCGGAAACGATTCGCCAGATCGCGTTTAACGGAGCAGAGGTGATTATTCGTGTTTCAGCGTACATGGATCCTTGGGGCGCGACGCCGCCGATGGATTGGTGGACGCTGTTTAATCGAGCACGCGCTGCAGAGAATACAGCTTATGTCGTAGCGTCGAATCAGGGCGCGTCGCTTGCCGGCTATCCGCCGTTTAGTTGGCCTGGCGGGAGCATGGTCGTCGACTATGATGGACGAATCCTAGCGCAGGCTGATCCGGGCGAAGGTGAGAAGGTGGTCGTCGCTCCGATCAACATCGACGCGCTGCGTTCGGCACGAGACCGCCGCGTCGGCCACGATATGCTTGCGCACCTGAGAACTGAGGTCCATCCATATATGCAACAGCAACAAATGCCGCCCGCTAAGACACAGCCTCTCACCGGCGAAACAATCCGGGGGCGTATCCAAACCGCCAAGGATCGACTGGAAGAGCGGTCGTGAAGGTGAGGCGCACTTTCGCAACGGTCTCGACGATCTTCTTGATCGCGGCTCTGTTCGTTGGCTGCTCGAAGAAAACAGGTTCGGGCACGGCGTCAGCCACTCCTATTGCGGCCAGTGACATCGCAGCCAACAATCGCGGCGTCGGTCTGATGGGTCGCTATGAGTACGATCAAGCCCACACGATCTTCTCGCAGCTTGTGCAAACGCATCCGGATTGGTTGGATGTGAAGGTCAATCTAGCGGTGGCGACGTTGAATCGGCAGCAGGATGGTGATGAGGTCGTAGCGCTGGACATTCTCAAGGAAGTGCTGGAAGCGGAGGCGGATCACCTGCGCGCACTGTACGTTGCGGCGCTCTTGCTCAAGCGAACCGGCGATCCCCGGAATATGGCGACTGCGTTTCAATACTACGAACGAGTGGCCGAGGCCGACCCGCTCGATGCGTATGCAGCGTATCAAGTCGGAAGTGGTTACCGCGATGCGGGTAAGTTCCCCGAGGCGTTGACGTGGTTTGAGCGTGCGGTTGAGCTCGACCCATATTTGCAGAGCGCATACTACGGCTCGCAGCAAATGCTGATCAGGCTTGGACGAAGAGATGAGGCCGCCGCGATGGCCCAGACGTTCCAACGACTCGCCGACAACCCCCGAGCGCGGATTATCAAAGAAATCTACGGCCGCATGGGGTCGAAGGCGGAGGCTCTTGCAGTCGGGCTAGTGAAAGTTGAGCGTACACAGGTCCCCAAGGGTTCGCTGTTTGACGATCCGGTACCACTGCTCACTGATGGAGCCGCGTATACCTGGGTTGGCAAGTTCTCCGCTCAGCCCACGTGCATCACCGCCTGCGATATCAACGGCGACGGACTGATAGACATCTTCATCGCAAATGCGATTCGCGCGGTTGACACTGTCAATGCGGTCATCATCAATCAGGGCGATGGCGGTTTCTCACTCGATGTCGAACACGCCCTAGCTAAAGTCACGAATGTTAGAGCGGCGTTATGGGGGGACTTCGATAATGATGGTTTGACGGATGTGTATTTGTGCCGTCGAGGCTCCAACCAATTATGGCGCCAGTCTGAGTTGAACCACTGGCAGGATGTGACTGACTCAACCGGGACAGCCAACGGCGAATACGATACGGTGGATGGCGCGTTCTTCGACGCGGACCACGATGGCGATTTGGATATCTTTTGCGTCAATATTGACGGCCCCAACGAACTGCTGAACAACAATCTGGATGGAACATTCCGAGCGATCGCCAAAGAGCAGGGGATAGCGGGAGACGGCCGCCCCTCACGGCAAGTAGTGATCGCTGATTTGGATGGCGATCGTGATGCCGACATTATCGTGGTGAAAGTGAAGCCTCCTCACGAAGTCTATCTCAACGATCGACTTTGGGAGTATCACAAACCGAGTGGGTTTGAGGACGTTCTGCATCGACCAGCCGGTGGAGCCGTCGCCGCTGATCTTGATTCAGATGGCGTGGTTGAGTTTCACAATGTTTCGAACGGTTACGTATTGTATACCTATTACCGAGATGACGCGAATCGGTGGGTCACGGATAACGATGCACCGCCAAAGATGCAGTCGAGAACGGGAATAACAAGGCAGTCTCAAGTAGCGGTTGCCGATATCAACGGCGATGGAAAACTCGAAGTTGTCACATGGAAGGACCTGGCTGCGATATTGACTTTGCAACTGGAGGGTCAGCAACTTTACGGTTTCAGTGCATGGGCACTGGTTAATCTGGATACCAGCAAAGGTCCTTCACTGATTGTCGACATGGCAGATGGACCTCCCCTCATCTGGCGCCCCGGTCCCGGTCGCCACAAATTCGCTGCGCTCAAATTCACCGGCAAAGACGACCAAGCCAACGAGACTCGCTCCAACGTCTCCGGCATCGGCGTGCATGCGGAAATTCGTATTGATTCGACGTGGACCGTTGTTGATACGTTCCGGAATTCATCAGGCCCGGGGCAAAGTCTGCAACCGATCGCCGTCGGACTCGGCGGTTACAAACAAATCGACTTCGTCGCAGTGGATTGGTCGGACGGTGTTCTGCAAACCGAAATTGATCTCGCAGCCGGTGAACTGCACACGATCGAAGAAATCCAACGACAGAAGTCAAGCTGTCCCGTGCTGTTCGTATGGGATGGTGAGAAGTACACGTTCGTCAGTGATCTACTCGGCGTCGGCGGAATGGGATATCTCGTCGCGCCCGGCGAATACGCGCCGCCTCGGCCGTGGGAGAACTTCATGCTCCCCACCGATTTATTACAGCCAAAGGACGGTCGCTACGAACTCAAACTTGGCGAGCCGATGGAGGAAGTGTGCTATCTGGATTCGGCACAGTTAGTTGCCTACGACCTTCCGCCCGGCTGGAAGATGACGCTTGACGAGCGCATGAGTATTCTCGGGCCGGAGCCGACGGGCGCTCCGATTTTTTATCGTGACGAAATTCTACCGTTGCGTGCCGTCAACGATCGTGGCGAGGATATCACGACGATGATCGCAGCAGCAGATCATCACGCCGCACCAGTCGGCGAAGTGGATCATCGATTTATTGGCCGGCTTGTAAATGAGCACGTGTTGACGCTCGAGTTCGCCGAGTCGATCGATGGAAGCGAACGACAACCGATTCTGATCATCGACGGTTGGGTTGAGTATCCATATTCACAAACCATGTTCGCCGCATGGCAGGCGAAGGCTGAGTATCGAGCGCCGACGATCGAAGCGTTGGGCAGCGATGGGGCCTGGCATATCGTGCTGGAGCAATTCGGGTATCCAGCTGGAATGCCAAGGCGAATGTCAGTTCCGCTTGAGAATCTGCCTGCGGGAACGACGAGACTGCGTATCCGCACGAACCTCGAGATCTATTGGGATCGAATCAGTGTGGCGTATGCCGAGCCGTGTTCGCAGGTCGTGCGCTATGAGCTTGCACTTCACTCAGCTGAGCTGACCAATGTGGGATTCGCCCGCCGAACGACCGCGTCACAACGACTTCCGAACTATGACTATCAACATCGCAGCCCATTCTTTGATAACAGACACATGACAGGTATGTACACCGTTTTTGGTGCGGTAGATGAATTGGTGACTGACGCAGATGATGCGCTGGCGATCTTCGGTCCCGGCGAGGAGATTCAATTCGAGTTTGACGAGCTGCGCGACGATCCGCCGGCCGGTTGGACGCGGTGCTTCGTCCTTGAAACTCGCGGCTGGTGCAAGGACATGGATCTGTACACCAAAGATGGGGAAACGGTGGGGCCGCTACCGACGACGGGCGTTGGCACACCTGGCCGTGACCAGCTTCATCGCAGTTACAACACGCGATACGAATCCGGCTGGTAAGGTGCCGGCCTTCACGCTCAAGCCTCAAGCCCCACCCCTCAAGCCTCCTTCTCCAATACCGGAGGTGGGACTCGAACCCACACGCCCTAAACGGGCACTGGATTTTGAATCCAGCGCGTCTGCCAATTCCGCCACTCCGGCAATGTCCTACCCGCATTTTCAGCACCACCAGTGCGAGTGTCAAATGGTTTGCGGTTCAAGGTCATGCCATACTTTGATTCGCCCAAAACCTGGCCAGGCATGCTGGGTGCGCGGGTCCTTGCCGGTTTGGTATACTCACACGCATCCTTCGCCATGCGACAGGTGGGCTACTCAAAGGCCGAGTTAGCAGAGTCGCTGGCATCGATACATAGCGGAACGGGGTACGCCGATCGCAAGAGCCGAGGTGAGCGCGTCGCTTGCCCGGATGACAATTTGCACAGTCCTTTAGATATATGGGAGTCAACGGATGAATAAGAAGATTTCTTTTGCATTGGCTGTTGTGTTGTGCGCCGTGTGCATGGGGTTCGCGACGGCCCAGCAGGAGGCGAAGGCTCCAGAGCCCGAGCTGTATCTCATCTCGATCGCGCACGTCAAGCCGGCCATGACGAAGCAGTATGAGGATGCGGTCAAGGAGATCATCAGCGAATTGGCGGACTACAACGTCGATCCGGCCAAGGTCAACTTCCATACGGTCTTCGGGTCTGAGCTGGGCTACGTTTTTGTCAGGCCTCTGGAGAACTTCGGCGCGATGGAGTCCATGCGGCAGAATTGGGAGGAAGCGACCGCATCAATCGGCCAGGAACGGTTCGAGGCGCTGTTTGCGAAGGCGAATGCCGCCGTCGTAAGCCGTGAGAGAATTCATACGAGGCACCGCTCGGAGTTGTCGTACACCCCCGAGAACCCAGCACTCAAGCCGGAAGATGTGAAGTTCATCAACTACAACTTCATTTACGTCACGCCCGGAGCCGAGGAAACATTCGAACAGGTCGCCAAGGAATTCGTCGCGATCTACACGAAGAACAACATTGATGCGGGCTGGAACATCTACCAGAGTGTGACTGGGACGGATCTGCCGTTGTTTGTGATTATCGAAACGGGCAAGAGCCGGGCTGAGTTCGCCGCACAGGAAGAGCGGATTGAGGCCATGCTTGCTGAGCAGACCAAGGAACTCGGGTCGAAGGCTAGCTCTTGCATTCGAAGGGTGGAGCGGAAGGAAGGGTACCCTAGACCCGACCTTTCTTATCCAACGCCTGAGACCGAGTAATGAACCGCGGTCGGGGCTCGCAACCCAAGCGGAGGTCCGGCGTCGGGTGCGGCGGACCGCTCCGAGTTGTGAGTCCCGGCCTGCTTCATCTTGCGCGAACGATCTGAATATTCGGCTCGGAACGGCCTTGGGCCTTACCCGTTGCCGGGATTCTCGAACCAGGCGGGAGCCGTTCAGCACCCATGGTATCGGTCAGGGGCTTTGGGAACTTCTCCGCGCGCAGGTCACCCGGACACCCGTGAACTGGTCAATAACCGGTGCTTGACCCATCTGGTGTGGCGTAGTGGGCTGTTTTTCACCCGTTGGTTGGATCAGATTCCTTGGCTGTGCGGAATCGGTTGTATATTGTCAGGTCGAACTTGAGGAAGACACCCATGTATCAATATTGCAGACGATGCCACGGGACATTGACCGGTGAGTCGTTCAAGACGGTACGCCGAAGCGCCAGCATTGTGTTTGTCGGTGGTCTCCTGACGCTGGCCGGAGGTTGTGAGAAGTCAGGCGACGCCGCTGGGGCAAGCGCTACGAACATCGCTACCTCCGACTCTACTGACGGTAGCGCTAGTGCGCCAACGCGCGTCCCGGCGATCGCCAGCGCCCAGCTGGCACCGCAGACCCAGCCAGCGGATCCGGCTCCGCCGGTGACACTGCTGAACCTAGGCTCGACGGCTCAGTCGACTCCGACCATCGCCCCGTCCGGTCTGGCCCCAATCGAGTTTGATCCGCCGGTGGTAGACGTCGGCTACATTTTGCCAAACCAGGACAAGGATGCGACGTTTCAGATCCGCAATCTCAGCGACAAGCCGCTGAAGATCGCGCTCGTGAAACCGAGTTGCACCTGCACGACGCTAGATGATCTATCCGGTACGGTGATTCCACCCCACAGTGCCGTTTCGCTCACTGCCAAACTCAAGGGCCGATCGAAAGCGAGCCCGCTCAATTCATCTATTACGTTCTTGTTCGAGGGCTATACCGAATCTTCGCGGATATCGCTCAGCGCACAGGTTACTCGGGCGATCAAGACCGTACCGCAGGCCTTCAATCTCGCGAGCGGTGTGATGTCCGGACGGATCGTTGTGGAATCAATTGATGGACGGCCGTTCACGATTTTCATGGCAAACCGTGAGCCGCCGCAGTACATCGGGTTCGATCCGGAGACCGACGAGCCGCGCAACGCCTACGTTCTTGAATGGGACGTCTCGCCAACCGCAGACAAGCCGTTACCGGTTTGGTGGCTGATTGAGACCGACCACCCGGATTGTCCGGTCGTTGATGTGTGGGTGCGGCACATCGATAACCTGCCGGAGCGCGTGCCGGGTCGCCTGTGGCGACTGCAACCACAACACTTCGTGGTAGACGGCCTTGCGCCTGAAGAATCCGCCGAGTTCAAGGTCAAGGTGATCAAGCTGGGCAGGGACGATATCGATTCAGTGATTTCACTATCCAAAGCATTTAACGCCGAGCTCGTTTCGATCGAGCGAAACGGCAAGGATGCCGAAGCAACGGTGCGAATTACTCCCGTGGCCGGCCATCAGGGCTTGCTCTACGGGGACATCGAGTTCTTGTCCCAGGCGTACTATTGCAAGCTGACGGTGATCGGATCGGTGCTCGAGTAAGGCCCAGGCGGGCTGCGTCTGTGCTCCGGGATGTCTGAGGAGTCCGCTGGATGAACGTCTGTGTGATAATTCCAGCGGCCGGCCGAAGTGAACGGTTCGGGGATGCCGACAAACTGGCGCAGGATCTCGGTGGTCGGCCGCTGCTGATGCGCACGGTCGAACTGTTTACGAAGCGCGAGGAAGTGCGTTCGATCCTGGTGGCTGGACCGCCTGACTCGATCGAGGATTTCAAGAATCGCTACGGCGCTTCGCTGGGGTTTCACGGGGCGCAAATTGTCGAAGGCGGGCGCGCCGAACGCTGGGAATCAGTGCGCAACGCGCTTGGCGAAGCGCCTGACTGTTCGCATATCGCAGTGCACGATGCGGCTCGACCCGCGGTGTCCAAGGCGCTTCTTGATCGACTCTTCGAAGCGGCGAAGAGTCTTTCGGCTGTCGTGCCGGCAATTCCGATCGCCGCAACGGTGAAGCGAGTTACCCAGGAGACGACGGACGTGGCGGATCGTGCCGACGATGCGTTAGCCGATGCAATTCTCGGTGAGGTCGGTCGGCAATCCATCCTTGCACGAAAAGTAACCGAGACGATTGATCGGCAGGGATTGGTCGAAGTGCAAACACCGCAGATCTTCCGGGCCGAGCTGCTGCGCCGAGCGTATGAACAAGATGAGCTTGACGGTGCTACCGATGATGCGATGCTCGTGGAACGGTTGGGCGAAGCAGTTCACGTCATCGACGGCGAGCGCTCCAACATCAAGGTCACGACTCAGGCCGATCTAAATCTCATGCGGGCCTTGCTCGGCGTGCGGCCCCCGAAGGAGCGCCCTGTTCACAAGCGCTTCTGACGATTCCGGCCAGACCTCTGATTCACGCCCGTCATTGCCCATGCCAACTCCGGCAGATCCTATGTATCAGCGCGTTCTCGGACGCTCAAGCCACCGGTCCGGTCAGCGGTCTTTGCACTCGCCGCAGCTGAACATGGAGCCGATAGACATTGTCAGGAGCACGGAATGCGAGGCCAAGAGATCATCGCGCCGTCAGAGCGCCAGCGTTGGGGAGCGATTCTGGTCGCGCTCGTCGTTGCCGGGGTTGTCGTGACGCGCGGCGGGACACCTGAACCGACCCAGGCTGACGCCGCACGATTGTGGCATGAAGACTTCGAGTCGGTGGTTGTCGATCCAGTGAGGCGGCTGGAGTCCGAAACGGACGAGGTCGAGGGCAACGACTCAGCGGCGGCTGTGAGACCAAAGTGACGTCTTGCCGACGATCCCTAAACCGAGACATCAGGCGATGACCAGTACGGATACGACCATCGCTGCGCCCGAGCGTACGTCGCCGGATGAGCCTGTTGTGGCGCCAACTTCCTCATTGAAAACGCGCGCGATGCACGGGTCGATGTGGACCGCTCTGAACTTCACCTCGACACAAGGGCTGCGATTCGCCGCCAACTTGATCCTTACCCGACTTTTGGTACCGGAAGCGTTCGGCACGGTGCTGCTCATCAACGTCGTGATCCAAGGCCTGCACATGTTCTCGGATACCGGCATTGGGCCGAGCATTATCCAGAACAAGCGCGGAGACGATGCGGCATTCCTCAACACCGCATGGACGATCCAGGTGTTTCGCGGCTGCGCCCTATGGGTTGTCTGCCTGCTCGTCGCTTGGCCGCTAGCGATGTTCTATGAAGATGGCGTACTCATGTGGCTGTTGCCTGTGGCCGGACTAACGGCGTTGGCCGACGGCTTCGTTTCCACAGGGCCATGTAGCTTCCATCGTCATCTACGCCTGGGAAGACTTACCGCGTACGAACTAACCGGGCAGGTCACGACGATCGCGGCGACGATCGTGCTCGCCATACTTTGGCCCACGGTTTGGGCGTTGGTGCTCGGCCCGGTTGTCGGGGCCATGCTGCGCCTACTGCTCAGCCATACGACATTCTGGGAGATTCGCAATCGATTCCAGTGGGATCGAGACGCGGCACGCCATTTCGTCAGGTTCGGGCGATGGATCATTATCAGCACAGCACTGACGTTCATCGTCATGCAAGGCGACAAGCTCATACTCGGGAAGATATTCGTTGGCCAAGACAAGGGGTTGCTCGGCCTGTATTCGATCGCGTTCTTCCTTTCCAGCGCCGTTGTGTTGGCCTTGCGGAAGTTCGCGATCATGCTCTTACTTCCGCTGTATGCCAGGTTAGCCGAAGGATCGGAGCATGACTTCCGTCGAAACATGTTCCGGGTGCGCGTGCGGTTGCTGGGCGTGGCAGTACCGGCGCTATGCGTACTCGTGATCTGGGGTCAGCCGCTTGTCGAGCTGTTGTATACCGATGATTACAATCGGGTCGGCTGGATGCTTCGAGTGCTTGCGGCCGGCAACATCTTCATCGCAGTAACCGTCACATGCGCCTCAGTCTTGCTTGCGGTGGGTGATTCGTTTCGTCATATGAGCTACCTGGTTGTCCAAGCGATCCTCCTGCTAGTGTGTATGACGCTCGGCGGACTGTTCGGCCCGCAGATGGGGTACTCCAGCGAGATCGGTTTGGTAGTCGGCGTGGCGGTTGCGCCAGCGCTGAGCTATCCGGCATTGGTATGGGCGGTCCGAAGGTACGGCGCGTGGATGCCCTGGCTCGATCTGGCGGTCTTCGTGAGTAGCGGATTGGTTATCGGGACCGGCTTGTACCTCTCCAATTAGACGGCTGTGAATGTTCCCACCCGTGTCGGCCGACCGCGCGCCGGGTCGTCTTGTGCCGTCACTACAACCTGCCGATGACCACTTCGTAGGTACAGCAACGGCGATGCAGGTCCGGGAATGTGTCGGACCGGTGGGATGAAAATCAGCGTAGATCCAAAGGTCGCACAACAGGAAACAAGATGGCGAGGCGCAACGCATGACTTCGCTCGTGCCCATCACACTGTTCGGATGGATCTTCGCGGTCATGATGTTCTTCGCGCTGATGCCGGCGCGGCGGGCGGTGCTGGTCTCTTTCATCGGGGCGGTGCTGTTCTTACCACAAGCCTCGATCTCTCTGCCCGGCCTGCCTGACATCACCAAGATCAGCGTCACCAGCGTCAGCGTACTGATGGCTGTGGCGATGTTCGATACGATTCGTCTGCTGCGCTTCCGAGTGAGTTGGATTGACTTTCCGATGCTCGCGTGGTGTATAGCGCCGTTGCCTGCGGCGATCGTCAACGGACTTGGCGCTTATGACGGAGCGGCTGCAACTCTCTCGGAAGTGCTCAACTGGGGAATCCCTTACCTCATCGGACGAATCTACTTCAACGACCTGAAGTCACTCCGTGAGCTGGCGATCGGCATCCTCGTTGGTGGTCTTGTCTACGTGCCGCTATGCCTGATCGAAGTTCGGCTGAGTCCGCAGTTGCACCGGTGGGTTTACGGCTATCACCAACATTCGTTCCAACAGACGCTCCGCTTCGGCGGTTACCGTCCGATGGTTTTCATGCAACATGGGCTGATGGTCGGAATGTGGATGGCCAGCGCATCCTTGATCGGTGTGTGGCTCTGGAAAAACGGCGGGCTACGACGTTTGTACGGCGTACCAATGGCGCTACTTGTGCCGGCGCAGTTGGCGACGACGTTCCTGTGCAAGTCGGCAGCGGCGATTGCGCTGCTGATCGGTGGACTATCTTTGCTGTTTGTCAATCAGTGGGCTCGCGTATCAATTTTGGTTGTCTGTTTGGCTGCGATTCCGCCTCTGTACGTGACTGCTCGGGTGTGCGGGTACTGGTCCGGCGGACAGTTGATCACGCTGGCTGAGCGCATCGACATGGAGCGCGCCGAGTCGTTAAACACGCGATTTGAAAGCGAAACCATGCTGACGGAAAAAGCGATGCAGCGACCGGCGTTTGGATGGGGGCGATGGGGCCGGTGGCGGATTTATGACGAATACGGCCGCGATATCACAACCTCAGACAGCCTGTGGATTATTGCTTTGGGTGAGAAGGGCCTTGTGGGCCTGACCGCTTTACTTGCAGCATTCGCGCTGCCGATCGTGTTGGTGTTGAGAAGAGTACCGGCTGGTCAGTGGCATCTGCCTGCCGCAGCGCCGCTTGCGGCCCTAACGATGGTCGTGGCGCTGTATGCGATGGACAACCTGATCAACGCCATGCTGAATCCGATCTATGTCCTGGCGCTGGGGGGGATCAGCGGGTATTTCGTTCTCTCGCGGCATGGAGCCGGCGCGGTGGAGTCGAGGCAGCTTGTCGCAATGCGCCTCTTCGGAGCATGATGTGAATTCTCGTGAGACGCTATATCTTATTCCAGCGCTTGAAGCTCGCGAATGTGGCGAGGCGTTCGAGCTGACCAAGAAGTTCGTGGACGGCGCTAACGAATATGTCAAGCGCTGGCATGGCCGAGTCGTCGTACTCGTTTCGCGGGCGCAGTCTCCTTCATCGAATCTCGACACGATGCTCGTCAAACCGGGCGACGTTTCCTTCGGTCTGGAATGGCGACCTGACAGCGACGCCGGTCTTTCTGAGCGCATCGCCGATGCTCAGTTGGTTCTGGCCACGCTGGTTCATCGTAACACCAGCTTGTCCCAGCTCGGCGCCCAGATCAACGTCCCTATCGTGTACATCACCGAATACAGCGTTGGGACACGATGTCAGATCGTGCGAGCCGAAACGATGAATCCCCTGTTGCGCTGGAAGCGCCAGTCGTGGACCAAACGTCTGGAGCGGCGCTATGAGCAAGCCGTTCGTTGTGCGGACGGCGTGCATTGTAACGGGACGCCGACGTTTACTGCGTATCAATCGATCAATCGCCGGCCGCTGTTGTATTTCGATTCGCGGGTACGGCGAGAGATGCTCACTTGCTCAACGCAGATAGAAGAACGTACCAGCCAGTTACAGTCCGGCGGACCGCTTCGACTCGTCTTCTCCGGACGTTTGATCGCCATGAAGGGTGCGGATCACTTGCCGATAGTTGCCGGTGAGTTGGATCGGCTCGGTGTACCGTTCGAGATGGACATCTGCGGTGCGGGCGACCAAGTCGATTGCATTGAAGCGAAGTTGCGCAGATTGAACCTGACCGAGCGCGTGCGACTGCGCGGCGTCTTGGATTTCGAATCGCAACTTCTGCCACACATCAGTGATAATGCGGACCTCTTTGTGTGTTGCCATCGGCAAGGCGATCCGTCATGCACATACCTCGAGACGATGGCCTGCGGCGTGCCCATCATCGGATATGACAACGAAGCGCTGCGAGGGATCGTTCGGACCTCCGGCGTGGGTTGGGCAACACCAATGGATCAGCCCAAGAGCTTGGCGCAGAGGATTGCCCAGTTGAATCAGGATCGCCCGTCATTGATTCAAGCCGCTGACGCCGCGTTGGCGTTTGCCTCCCGACACACGCTCGAACAAACAATGGACGCGCGTGTCGAGCATCTTCAGCAATGCTCGCGACAAGTTGCGACTGGAGCGGCCGCGTGAAGAAACTCTGTGTCGTCATCTTGAATTATCGACGTGCGGACCTGACGCTGGATTGTCTGCACAGTCTGGAACAGGAGATTGCCGGCAATACTGACTGCTGCGCGGTCGTGATCGACAATGGATCAGATGATCAATCGGCCGAGCAAATCGCATCGGCATTACAATCGCGCAAATGGAACAAATGGTGTCAGCTTGTTTGTAGCGAGATCAACGGCGGGTTTGCTGCGGGAAACAATCTTGGCTTTCAGACGGTCCAGGCAGAGGTCTATCTACTGCTCAACAGCGACACCAAGGTGTTGAACGGCTCGATCGCGCAGTTGCTCGCGATTCTGAAAGACAATCCGGGGGCGGGATTGGTCGGCACTCGCCTTGAAGGGTCCGACGGCAAGCCGCAGATCAGTTGCTTTCGCTACCGATCGCCGCTCACTGAGTTCGTTGCAGCGGCGGCGACCGGCCCGGTGAGTCGACTGTTGCGTTCGTTTGATGTCGGTATCGAAGTCTGTGATGAGCCGTTCGAACCGCCGTGGTTGAGCTTCGCCGGTGTTGTGATTCGGCGTGACGTGATTGATCAGATCGGACCGATGGACGAACAGTTCTTCATGTACTTTGAGGACATCGACTATTGTCGCCGCGCTCGGCGAGCCGGCTGGAGGGTGCTGCACGATCCATCGGCTCGCATCATCCATCTGCGCGGCGGCACTTCGTCCGTCAAATCCGCGATCATGAATCGTGATCGGGTCCCACAGTATTATTACGAATCGCGCAGCCGATACTTTGCCAAGTACTACGGCGGCCGAGTTGGCCTTTGGTTCACGAATTTGTTGTGGATGGCTGGTCGGGCGATTTCCGGCTTGCGCGAACGTGCCGGCAACAAGAAACCGCACCTTTGCGCCTTCGAAGCGAGGGACAATTGGACGAACTGGCGGGCGCCGATGCAGCGGGCGGCGACGCCGACTGGGGGTGATCTATGATGCGCCTGCCTGACTTCATGATCATCGGCTCGATGAAGAGCGCAACGAGTACTCTGCACGCACAACTCGCGCAGCAGCCGGGCGTGTTCATGAGTACGCCAAAGGAGCCCAACTTCTTCAGCGATGACGAACAATGGGAGTGCGGCCTGAAATCGTATTCGTCGCTGTTTGCTGCCGCTCCGGGTGATGCGATCTGCGGCGAATCCAGCACGCACTATACGAAGCTGCCCACGTATCCTCGGACGATCGCGCGAATGCGCGAAACCTTCCAGCGACCGAAGAAGTTCATCTACATCATGCGTGATCCGATCGAGCGACTCATCTCGCATTACATCCACGAATGGACACAGCATACGATCACCGACCCGATTGATGACGCGATCGACTCACATCCGGAGCTTGTGGACTACAGCTGTTATGCGATGCAGCTCGCGCCGTACTTGAGCGCCTTTGGTCGAGACGCCGTGCTGCCGGTGTTCTTTGAGCACATGCTGGAGTCACCGCAAACGGAACTGTCCAGGATTTGCCAATTCATCAACTATCAAGGCGAACCGTCGTGGCGCCTGGACTTGGCGAAGCAGAACGCATCCGACCGACGTCGGCGCTCGAACCCGGTTCGTGACGCGATTCTTGATTTTCCGGTGTTGTCCGGCCTTCGCAGGAAGTTGATTCCCAAGTCGTGGCGCGATCGGGTCCGCCGATTGTGGATCATGCAGGATCGACCCACGATCTGCCCGCAGCAGCGCAACCGCTTGCGAAAGACCTTTGATGAAGATCTAGCGCAGCTCGGCGATTGGCTTGGCTTGGAACTGAGTTGTGAGAACTTCGCCTCAATTGCCGAGCGGACAATACCTCAGTGGCGAACCGATCTCAAGGAGAGCGCCGCATGAACGCGCCTACGCTGAAACAGATCGCGGTAGTCGTGATCGGCCGAAACGAAGGCGAGCGTTTGCGCCATTGCTTGATGTCCATCGACGAGCGTGTTGCTGGGGTTGTCTATGTTGATTCGGGATCGGCTGACCAGAGCGTGACGCTGGCACAATCTCTGGGAGCACAGGTTGTTGAACTTGATACATCGGTTCCATTCACGGCAGCGAGAGCACGCAACGTAGGGATCGAACATGCCGAGCGACTTGCGTCAGCGGTTGAATTCATTCAAGTAATCGATGGCGATTGTGAGCTGATCGCAACATGGCTTGAACGCGCGCTGGAGACGCTTGCAGAGCACCCCAAGGCCGCCGTCGTCTGCGGCCGTCGGCGCGAGCGTTTTCCGAACGCCTCGGTTTACAATCGCCTGACGGACATGGAATGGGACACGCCGATTGGTGAGACGACCGAATGTGGCGGTGATGCGCTGCTGCGATTGGAAGCGTTTCGCGAGGTCAGCGGATATAACGCGTCACTGATCGCTGGTGAGGAACCGGAGCTTTGCCTTCGCCTTCGTCGAGCGGGTTGGACGATCCATCGAATTGCCACGGAGATGACGCTGCACGATGTGCAGATGTTGCACTTCGGGCAGTGGTGGAGGCGAACGGAGCGCAGCGGCCACGCGTTTGCTGAAAGTCGTGCGCTTCATGGCAGCGGCCGAGAGCGATTCTGCGTTCACGAAGTGCGGTCGATTGTCGAATGGGGGTTCCTATTCCCAATCGCAGCGTTGGTGCTGGCCTGGTTCACATGGGGTGCAAGCTTGCTACTTTTGCTTGGATACGTTTTGCTGTGGCGGCGTGTGCGCGCTCACCGACTCGAGCACGGCGATCCACCCGCACTGGCTGACTTGTATGCCAGATACGTCGTCATAGGAAAACTCGCGCAGTTCGTCGGCTGCTTGCGGTACTGGATCGGTCGATTTGCCGGGCGACGTTCCAGCTTGATCGAATACAAAGACGCGGCATCGCCCTCAATCAAGCCAAATGAAAGACAACAATCGGAACTTGCCTCGTCGACAAGTCAGTCGAGCTGAATGGCAGGTGTTGCGATCATCGAAGTCTGAGCAGTTATGAAACGAAACCTCCAAACTCTCGTAGAGCGCACCGAGTCGATCGGCTCGAAGGTTGCTACGCGCGCCTCTAAAATAGAAAGAACACCGCAGCCAAATGTTCACTCACAAGATCAAGGCGCACCTTCGCAAGGTCCGTCGAAGTCACCACAGATTGCACTGGCGTACCTCACAACGGAATATCCCAAGACCAGTCATACCTTCATCCGACGCGAGATTCTCGAACTGGAACGCTGCGGTCAATCCGTGAGTCGTTTGGCTATTCGCCAAAGTAACGAGCCAGCTGTCGATCCAGCTGATGTCGCCGAGCAAGATCGTACTATTCATTTCCTTTCGCAAGGGTGGATGAAGTTGCTGTCTTCAGCACTCGTCGCTGTTATCTCACGACCGCGCAGATTTCTTCAAGCACTCGCAGTGACAGCGGGGATGGCACGGCGAAGTGATCGTGGGCTGCTTCGTCATTTCGCCTATCTCGTTGAGGCGAGTCATCTATTACATCTGGCGCGGCGATCACGGATTCGCCACGTGCATGTTCATTTCGGAACGAATGCTGCCGCCGTCGCTCGGCTTGCGCAGTGTTTGGGCGGGCCTACGTACAGCCTAACGATCCACGGGCCGGACGAGTTCGATGGTCCGCGGGCGCTCAGTCTGCCTGCGAAGTTTGCTGATGCGCTCTTCATCATCGCCATTACTGACTTTTGTGCCGCGCAGATTCGTCGGTGGATGCCCTACGAACAGTGGCACAAGATTCATATCGTACATTGCACAATCAACGAATCCTTTCTTGATAAAGCACAGCCGGTCGATCCAGCGAGCCGGACGTTCGTTTGTGTGGGGCGACTGACCGCGCAGAAGGGACAGTTCGTCCTGCTCGAGGCGTTGGCGCAGATTGTAAATGAGGGGGTCGATGCGCGACTGGTGTTGGCCGGTGATGGCGAGCTTCGGCCGCAGATCGAGCGACGAATCGCTGAGTTGAGGCTTCAGGACCGAGTTCAGATCACTGGGTGGATCGATGAATCGGAGGTACGGCGTCGATTGCTCGAATCGCGTGCGCTGGTGCTTCCGAGCTTCGCCGAAGGTCTGCCCGTTGTGATTATGGAGGCGTTTGCGTTGGGCCGTGCAGTCGTGAGTACGACCATCGCGGGGATTCCCGAACTCGTGGTTCCGGAGGAGAACGGATGGCTGGTCCCAGCCGGGAACGTCGCCCAGTTGGCGGCTGCGATGCGGGCCGTGCTCGATGCGCCTCCCGAGCAACTGGATCGGATGGGTCGTTGCGGCCGGAAGCGTGTGCGCCAAGACCACCTCGCGTCTACTGAGGCGCTGAACCTGCTCGAACTGTTTGGACATTACCTCGGTCCGACAAGAGACGATGATCGACCGGTAACCCAATAGCCTCTTCTACCCATGCCGCAGAGGTCGGCTGGCGCTGTCGACGCGCCCGATTCGGGCCGGTGTTTGGGTCGATTCTACATGTATAGTTTGCGTACGGATCAAGGGCACAACGGTGATCGGCGCAGGGAACGCGAGCGGTTACCGGGCGAAAGAGGTAGATGATCGACATCGTAGACATCGTCTTGTTGGTTTTGGCTGTGGTGCTGTCGATACCGCTGTTTGTTGTGACACTCCAATGTTGCGTTGCGCTCTTTGCCAGGCGATCAGCGCGGCCAGATTCGTTACCGAGCAAACGACCGTCGATCGTCATCTTGATTCCCGCACACAACGAGGCGAGTGTGATCGCAAGAACGCTCGTCTCAGTTCGTTCGCATGTGGGTGAAGACGACCGGATCATCGTGATTGCTGATAACTGCAACGACGAGACGGCAGTTGTTGCTCGATCGTATGGCGTAGAGGTTCTGGAGCGCTGTGAGCCAATGCATCGAGGCAAGGCGTACGCGGTCGAATTCGGTTTGCGCACTATTGCATCGAATCCGCCAGATGTCGTCATCATGCTGGACGCGGACTGTGTGATCGAGCGCGGCGACCTTGAACAGCTTGCACAAACAGCGGCGGATTCTGGCCGACCGGTGCAGGCGGCGTACTTGATGAACCCGCCGGTGGACGCTACGCCGCGAGACATTCTGTCAGCCTTTGCGTTTTGCATCAGGAACCTCGTGCGTCCGCTTGGATTACACGCGCTGGGACTGCCATGTTTATTGACCGGCAGCGGGATGGCGTTTCCGTGGAGGGTGCTGCGCAGTGTAGGTATGCGGGGTGAGAGTATTGTCGAGGACATGCAACTAGCCGTAGATATGATCCGTGCGGGACATCCGCCGCTCTTTTGTCCCCAGATCGTGGTGCGTTCGCTGCTGCCCAGTCAATCTATCACCGCGACCAAGCAACGCACGCGGTGGGAGCACGGCCATCTTCGAACCATGTTCACGGCCGTTCCCAAACTGTTGGCGACGGCAATATCTCGACGCAAGCTGAGTGCAGCTGTTCTTGCGGTTGATTTGTCGGTTCCACCCTTGTCATTGCTTGCGATCATTATCGTGATCGTCGGCTCGGCGGCGATCAGTGTCGGGCTCGTCGGCGGTTTATGGACGCCTTGTGTGTTGTTGGGAGTCTCTTCGGTGCTTGCCATGACGACGCTCGGGTGTGCTTGGTTAAGATTTGCACGACACGATATCTCGGCAACGACTCTGTTGACTGCACCGCTGTACGTGCTGTGGAAGTTACCGATCTATCTACGGTTCATGTTCCAGCCGCAGACACGCTGGACTAAGACCAACCGAGAGGAAGTGCCTTTGGCGCTGACCCCCGAGGCAGCGGATATCGCCATTGCGCCGTCGGGCGAGGTGGATATCGCTGATCTACCGACGATCTCGCTGCGCGATGTTCGTTTGCACAGTCTCACCGAAGTCCAAGTCATTGATACAGTGAGCGACGCGCTCGATTCGAACGAAGGCGGATGGATCGTCACCGTCAATCTCCAGCATTTGCACCGTTGCGAGAAGGACCCGGAATACCGAGAACTTGTGAAGGAAGCGGATATCGTGGTTGCCGACGGAATGCCGTTGGTATGGGCTGGAGGTTTGCAGGGTACGCCTGTGCCGCAGCGCGTCGCGGGATCTGATCTCATTTCGTCGTTAACGAGCGCGGCAGCGCAACACGGTCGAACGATCTTCCTGCTCGGCGGCGATGGGGATACAGCTGAGCGAGCGGCCTCAACATTGCAGTCGCGATACCCGGATCTTGAGGTGGCGGGAACGTACGTGCCCGAATACGGATTCGAGAATGACCCAGCACAGATTGATCGTATTGTCGACGCGCTCCTGAGCGCGTCGCCGGACATTATCTATGTGGCGCTCGGATCACCGAAACAGGAGCGACTGATCCGCCAGCTGCGCAATCGACTTCCATCAGCGTGGTGGATTGGCGTGGGGATCAGCTTTAGCTTCGTGGCTGGTCATGTCAAACGCGCACCACGGTGGATGCAGCGTGGTGGATTGGAATGGATGCACCGGCTTATCCAAGAGCCCCGGCGCTTAGCCCATCGATACTTGGTGGAGGGGTTGCCGTTCGGGGTACGGCTACTTTTGTCGTCGATGGTCAAGGGCTGGCGTCCACCGGTGGGGGATATGCAGCAAGGGAACTCACCTAGCTCCGGTCGCGCGGCGCCGCAGCATCTTCGTTCGCCGGTGACGACTGCTCGATCCGGTTCGTCTCGATCGACGGCGCGGCTGGGCCAGATGCAGCTCTCAGGTGATCGGCCAGCCAGTCGACAGAGGCGCTGACCATTAGTTCCCGACTGATGGGGTCGTTATATAAGCGATTAGAATCGGGGACCTTGAGCAACTCGTGCGTACAGGTCAGTACGCGCGCCAGCTCATCGGCCGTTTCTGACAGTGCGGTGTCGCGCTCGGCGTGAATGATCAATGTTGGGGCAGTCACCCGGCGAGCCTCGTGAAGATCTCGATCGCAAACGAGTCCGCGCAGTACAAGGGCAACGACGTCCGATGTCGACGCTGCGAAGCACAGTGCGATCATCCCACCCGTTCCTGATCCGTTCAGGGCGATCTGCTGCGAATCAACCTCGTCCAGCAAGCACACGTTCTCGAAAACAGCGCGAAGATCAGTCACCATCTGCTCAGTCGTGGCGTCGGACGGGTTTCCTTCTGATCGGCCGTGGCCGGCGAAGTCCATGCGAACGCCGACGATGCCTCGCTTGGCCAGGCGGCGGCTGATCGGAATGGAACGTGGATTGCGGCCGTCGCTATCGAGGCCATGGGCAAAGATCACGGCGGGATAGGGTCCGCTACCGCGTTTTGTTCCGGGCGGAAGGTCCAATTCGCAGTGAATCATGCGTCCTTGGACCGTGGGAAAGCGGGTGACGAGCGTCTTGACGCCAACATGTTGATCTGGTCGCGCTGCCGACCACCGCTCCAGCGTGGACTCGACAAGAGCGTCGGGAACGTCTTCAAAAGACTGGTAGAAATAATCGATACCTCTGAACTTCGAAGGCGCGTGTGGGATCACGACGACGTCGGCCGCTTCGTGGAACTGCCACGTTGCCTTACCGGCGCCGGCTGGCGCTGCGACCGCGACTTTGCGCGCCCCGCGATCACGAACTGCAGCGATCGCCGCGAGCATGGTGGCGCCCGTCTCGACGCCATGATCGACAAGAATAACGGTGCGCCCTCGGACGTCGGTTTCAGGCAGTATCGCGCGAAACCGCGCTCGGCGCCTTTGCAATTGATCGAAGACCAGCCTCGCCGGGGCGATCATCTCCTGGCTGGTCAAATGGTGCCAGCGCGCCGCAGTATGGATCAACGAGATTCGTCCGTGCTCATCAACAGCCCCGACAATCTGATTCGGTTGACCGGGCGCTGACAGTTTCTGAATGAGCAGGATGTCCAGCGGAGCGTCGAGCGTTTCGGCGATCACGGCTGCGATTTGCAAGCCGCCGTTGGGTATACCCAGGATCAGCGGGTCCTCTTGCTTGAGGAACTGAAGAGCCCGCGCCAACTCATGCGCCGCTTCGATTCGGTTCTTGAACAACCGCATGTGCCGCCTCCGTTCCAGCGAATCCCGCCACGTCGAGCGGAACCTCTTCTGGGGAGGCTGATCTATCGCAGAGGCTCCACCGCTCTCGTTGGAAGATGATACCGAGGCAATCTTCTCACGGACATTGTGCCAGAAAACAGGCTCAAATGCTAGCGCAATCGCTGGATTCGTCCGGTTCGGCGAGCTGCAAGCACCAAATGGGCCCAACAAGACGGCGCTTGCCGATTCGGATCATCGCCGATTTCGTGAATCGTGATCGCTTGACGAACTCGATCGCATCCCAAGGAATGCTAGAGGGCTTGCCGCCGAGCCAGCGGATCAACGTCGCCGGAGTCAAATGCAGGTGAGTTTCGTCAACGGCAACATGAATGCAGTAACCAAGATTGAGCGCGCCGATGCGGAAGCTCTGGCGTTGCTTGCGTACTGCGTCATCGGCCGGCGTCCGAGGTGGATACGCCAAGTGCAGCGGGTTCCAGAGGAGTCTGAGGCTTCCTGCGATCAGACTGAGAGCGATGACAAGGTCAGCAATAACGACCAGGACAACGATCAGAACCCAGCTCATGAGGCAGCCGCGGCGAGCTTGCGCAACGAGTCGCCGCTCAGCAACGCTTTGAGATATCGGCCGGTGTAACTGCGCTTGGATTTTGTTATGCGAGGGGGCGGTCCTGCTGCTACAACCGTGCCGCCGCGATCACCGCCTTCCGGCCCCAGATCGATGATCCAATCAGCGCATTTGATGACGTCGAGATTGTGTTCAATGACGACCAGCGTATTGCCTTGCTCGGCCAATCGATTCAGCACGTTCAACAACTTCTGGATATCGGCAAAGTGAAGCCCAGTGGTTGGCTCATCGAGCACGTATAACGTCTGCCCAGTCGAGGCCAACCCTAGTTCGCTGGCGAGCTTGATGCGCTGCGCCTCGCCGCCGGACACAGTTGTCGAAGGCTGGCCGAGTTGTAGGTAGTCCAAACCGACATCGTTGAGACACTTGAGCATCCGTAATGTACGAGGATGGGCGTCGAAGAATTCAACCGCCTCTTCGACTGACATATCCAACACGTCGGCGATCGTCTTATGCCGATATGTGATCTCCAGCGTCTCGCGGTTATATCGTCGACCCCTGCACACCTCGCAGGTGACGAATACATCCGGAAGGAAGTGCATCTCGATCTTCTTGACGCCTTGGCCTTGGCATGATTCACAACGCCCGCCCTTGACATTGAAGCTGAATCGCCCCGGCTGATACCCGCGGATCTTCGATTCCTTGGTTTGAGTGAAGAGCTTGCGGATATCGTCGAAGATTCCGGTGTACGTTGCCGGATTCGACCGTGGTGTCCGCCCGATAGGGGACTGATCCACTTGAATCACCCGATCAATTCGACCGAGGCCGTTGATGCGCGTGTGTAAGCCCGGCGTGATGCGCGATCCATAGATCGCTTTGCGAGCCGCCTTGTACAGAATCTCATTGACAAGCGTGGACTTCCCTGAACCGGAGACACCGGTCACACAGATCATTCCGCCCAAAGGGAACGCCACGTCGATCGACTTGAGGTTGTTGGCGCGGGCGCCTTTGATGACGATCGCATTCGATTCGTCAAGCGTTCGTTGCTCGTTCGGCGCAGGAATGATGCGCCGCTTGGATAGATAGTCTCCGGTTAAAGAACGGTTGTTGTTGGTGATTTGATCGACAGAACCCTGCGCGGCGAGGTGGCCGCCGTGTCGTCCGGGCCCGGGCCCGATGTCGATGACGTGATCAGCAGCACGGATCATCCCTTCATCGTGCTCGACGACGAGTACGGTATTGCCGATGTCCGTGAGATGTCGCAGTGTGGAGATCAATCGGTCGTTATCTCGTTGATGCAGACCAATGGTGGGCTCATCCAAGACGTAGCAGACGCCGACCAATCCCGAGCCGACCTGAGTCGCCAAACGAATGCGCTGCGCCTCGCCACCGGACAAAGTTCCAGCCGTTCGATCGAGCGTGAGGTAGTTCAAGCCCACGGAGACAAGAAAACCGAGGCGAGCGTTGATCTCGCGCAGAATCGGCTCAGCAATCTGAGCCTTCTCGTCACCGAGCTTGATGGATTCAACAAAGCTGAGCGCTTCTTCGATCGTCATCGCCGTGACCTGGGCGATGCTCAGATGACCTTGGGCGCTGTTGACTTGGACGTGTAGTGCTTCAGGACGAAGCCGTTGCCCTCGACACGACGGGCAGGTCGTACCGCTCATGTAGCTGCGCAGGCGTTCTTTGACATAGTCGCTGTCCGTCTTTTGGTATCGGCGGTGCAGATTCGGGATCACCCCTTCGAAGCTAAAGCCGAGGCGGGATTCGTCGATCTCGGTTGTACCTTGCATGAGTATCCGACGCGCCGTATTCGTCAACTTCTCGAACCGTACGGTCTTCTCGACGCCGATGTGATCGCAGTACCAACGCAGCGTTCGGCCGTAATACATGTTCATCCGCTTACCGTTCTTGCGCCACGGCTCGATCGCGCCGTCGCCAAGCGCCAGCGAAGGATCAGGCACGATCAACGCTTCGTCGAACTCGCTGATGACGCCGAGCCCGTCACACTCCGAACATGCACCGTATGGCGAGTTGAAGGAGAAGAGGCGCGGCGCCAGCTCTTCAATGCTGCACTCGGGGTGCTCGCTGCACGCCAACTTCTCGCTGAAACGGTATTCCTCCCAATCGCTTCCCTCGGCGATCAAGACGATCAACAAGCCTTCGCTGAGGCGCAATGCGACTTCTACCGAGTCGGCCAACCGCTGACGGATGTCGTCCTTGATAACGATCCGATCGACCACGGCTTCGATGTTGTGCAGTTCGTATCGCCCCAGATCAAGAGGATTATCGCCGCCCTCCTTGAGCACATCACGTAGGTCTGCGATCTGGCCGTTTACTCGCGCTCGAACAAACCCGTGCTTCTGTAAGCCTTCGAAAACTTCTCTGTGATGGCCCTTTTTTCCTCGAATCACGGGTGAACAGATGACCATCCGCGTTTCGTCACCAAAGTCCAGCAGCGAATCGACAATCTGCGTCGCACTACTCGCAGTGATCGGTAGGCCGCACACCTGCGTTTGCCCTTCGTGCCTCCGTGACTTCGTGCCTCGATGCCTTCCCAGTTCATGCCAGCACGTCGGCGTCCCGCAGCGCGCAAACAGCAAACGAAGATAGTCGTAAATCTCCGTGATCGTCGCCACCGTTGATCGCGGATTATGGCTCGCGCCGCGTTGCTGAATCGCGATCGTCGGCGGTAGCCCGTCGATTGACTCCACATCGGGCTTTTGCAACTGATCCAGGAACTGCCGCGCATAGGCGCTGAGCGATTCCATGTACTTGCGCTGACCTTCAGCGAAGATCGTGTCAAAGGCGAGCGAGCTCTTTCCCGAGCCGGAAACACCGGTGATCACGACGAGCTGATCGCGCGGTATATCCACGTCGAGCGACTTGAGGTTGTGCTCTTGGGCCCCGCGAATGCGAATGAATTTCTGCTCGGGCACGACCGCGCTCTCATTCAGGCAGGAACCCTCGGATTCGCGTCCGGGGCGGAGAAGGCGAGTTGCTCGTCCTCGACGAAGCTCGTTCGATGATAGCCGGGAGTAGAAGGCCCAGACTCAGCCTACTTCGCGGCGTTGGAAGAGGATCACCGCCACGCCCAGAGCAGCGAGGATATACAGCGGGCCGTAGATCAGCGTGAGGCCGACGTAGCCCAGGGGGATGACGTGATCCTGCGTGACGCCGTCGGACAACCAGAAGACCTGGAAATTCGGAAGGATGGCGTAGCCGAGCCAGTAGGCGGCGTATTCGATCCGCTCGGTGAGTCCATCGGCGAACGACCCGAGCGTCACACCGGGAAGGACTTGTTCTATCTGCTCGGTTTTCGTCTGGATCTCACCGGTCGAGGCCAATTCCACGATGCGGGTCACATCGACCGTCTCTGTTTGACCCAGAGCCGAGGCGCGTTGCAGCCACGTTTCGTTGATTCGACCAAGCTGTCGGCCGAACATCCAATCCGAGAGCATCCCCATCAAGAAGATGCCGAGCGTCGTGCAGAGGGTCATCACCTGCCCTAAGCGTGTGGAGGCGGCAATCGCGATCGCTGTCAGGACGAGAATGGCCATCATGATCGAGGTCAGGGCCATCCACAGTTGCCCGTCAAAGGAAACGGAGATGGGCTGAACGGTAAATGCAGGGTCGAACATGAGCGAGAAGAGATAGGCCAGTCCGGCCAGGGGCGTGACCAGGCAAATCAGAGTGCTCGAGAAGACCTTGCCGTAGAAGTAGTTACACCACAGCGCCGCAAAGACGCCCACAACACCAGCCCCGACGCCGAACACGATCACCGGCAGATGGATCGGCTGACGGACGGTCTCCAGCACACCGTGCATCTCCACGAGCAGGAACACGAAGCTCAGATAGATGGTGGCGAGAACCAGAGCCCCAGCGACGCCGAGGAATTTTCCAAGCACGAAAATCGGCCGAGCCACCGGCTTGGAGATGACGGTCAAAGCCGTGAAATTCTCGATCTCACGATTCAGCACGTTCGTGGCGATGAAGGCCGCCAGGATTGTTCCGCAGACGAAGACCGTGGACAGGCCCAGGTCGACCATCATCCGCTGATCGTCCTCCATGGTGAAGCCGGC
>CBDUST010000029.1:0-26033 GCA_965369945.1 uncultured bacterium
ATTCGGTCCCCATCAAGTCAACCGAATATTGATCAGCATAGATCGTCTCACCATCATTAAAGATGTTGAACCAAAGGCTCCCTGATCCGCCTTCTGCCGTTTCGACTTCGTAACCAAAATCGGCCCACTCGATCAGACCAATGTAATTCAGGGGGTCGAGGTCCTCCTCTAAGAGATTGACGATCGCCGGTGGCAGCCCGGGCGGCCCGATCTCAAGTTGATAAGCGCCACGCGATTCGATCGAGTCGATGACCTCGAGCGTGATTTCATGCTGGATGTGAGTCGCCTCAAAGGCGGCAACAAACTGCTCGATGGTTGCCCCATCCAATACACCGACCATGATCCAGTCGTCCAGCCGTAGGTCGTCTTGTGGGCAGTCACCGGCCGACGCTAGTTGTGCCAAGCCGAGACAGGAAAGAGTGGCGATAAGGATGTGTAAAGTCTTCATGGTTTTCCCACCAAGATAAATGGAGCCCAAAATGCGGGATGGGCGTTGCGCTCTCGAAGGCGAAGCTGGGACTCCCGCAGGGCTGCGGCAATGGGCATCCCCTTCGATGTTGAATCATGCCACAGGCTATAGAACTCAGCCATCAAATTCGCTGTACTTTCGTCATTTACTCGCCAGAGGCTAACCAGCAGCGACCGAGCGCCCGCAGCCAAAAAACCGCGAAGTAGGCCCATCAATTCGTCGCCGGCGCTGATCAGGTTCCTCCCAGTTTCACATCCGCTGAGCGTGACAAGCTCAGCACGTAGCCGCATTGAGTAGATATCCCGAACGGTCAACCAACGGTCCGCAAGCTTGAGCCCCGAACCCAATGGAGTATCAGCGGAGAAATGGCCGTGGCAGGCAAGATGGAGCACTCGGGCTGAGTGCGCGACGTTCAGCAGGCGATCCACGGTCGCGTCTTCCCCGACGATCGGTTCATGACAACCCAAGGCGGCCGCAACGGCTTGTGCCTCTGCGGCGATGAACGGCGCCGCTTCGTCAGCCACACCCATCACGACCGTAGCGTCCGATAGCTCGCCGTCAGACTTCGCTTGTGCGGCGTGTTCCAGCAGGCTCGCGCTGGGAACCGTCACCACCTCGTGCGTCTCGATGAGATGTTGCCGTCCATCCCACAGCGCACCAAACGGGACCAGATGCATCGGACCGTGAGGAACAACGATGATCCGTTGACCGTCCGCGAGCGCATCTCGCATCGGCGCCATGATCGATGTGTGTATGGCCTCCAATTCGCGCAGCACGTCAGCCAGCAAACGATCGCTGCGACGTCCCTCTATTGCTCCGCGCCGCAACGCACGATTGATCTGGAATTGGAACCGGCGAACCTGCTCCGTGAGTTGCTGAGCAGTAGTGAGCCTGCGGTAAACGGTCGCTTCATCAGACCGCACGACAAACGCCAAGACTTCGTCACCGGCCGTAAAGTATTCGACTAAAGCTGTGTTTGGCGACAGGAGTGCCTGCGTACCGGCCAGATCAATCGGCGGCGCATAAAGACCAGCTACGCCGCGCGTGCTGGCCAGGCGATTCTCCAAACGTTGCAGATCCTGCTCGCGCTGATGCAATGCTTGACGCCATCGATCGGTGATCCGCTTGGAATCTCCAAGACTCCCGGTTCCGCCCAGTTGACTATAAAGGGCGTTGATCTCGGCGCGGAGTCGCCCGGACTGTCGAACGATCTCAGTCTCGCCGGGCGTGGTCGTGTCATCTTCGTCAGGTTCAACCAGCTCGACCGCGCCGCGCACCGTATCCAGCAGCGATCGACTCTTTGCCTGCTCTGCGCCGAGGAACGCACGTGCGATGGCAGCGTCGTCATCTGAATCCAAGACGGTCGTGACGAGATCGTGATACACGCTCAAACGATTGGTAAGGTAGGCGGCGCGGAATTGCTCGGCCTGCAGCGATCCTCTGACACGCTCAATCTGATCGATGGCGGACTCAAAGTCGGCCGCGGCATCATTGACGTTGCCTTGTGCCTTGCGCAACAAGCCGCGCAGATGGAGTAGATCAGCCAACAGCGGTGCGACATCGAGCAGCTTCGCTGCTGACAAGGCTCGTTCGAGCTCGATTTGGACGGTCTCAAGGTCGCCGCTTTGCAGCGCTTGCTTGGCAAGGTGATATCGAGCGATCGCCGATTCGGCTGGTCGATTGCTCAATACATCCAAAGCGTTTCTCGTGAGCGCATACGCGTCTTCAACGCGACCCATCGATCCAGCGAGTTCGCCACGAATAACGTCTACCCGCGCGCGGGCTGTCGCATGACCAAGTTCGTCGAAGGCCTTGGCGCTTGCAGCGAGTGATGTTTCAGCTTGGGCGTGCCGACCGAGCTGCAACAAGACCGTTCCCATGCCGGCTCTTGCTCGCGCAGCTTCGAGCGCCAAGCCACATTGATCCAACTCCTCAAGCGCCGCGCTATAGCCGCTTAGGGCGTCCTCCAATAGACCGAGTATTGCCATCGCATCAGCCTGCTCAGCCAGCAGGCGCGCCAAGTGCCCTCGCGCGGAATCCGATTCCAGATGTCTGCGGGCACGCTCAAAGTAATACAGCGCCCGTTCCAGTCGCCCCTGACGCGCGGCGAGTTCCGCAAGGTTGCCTTCAACAATCGCAGTGGCCAAGGCGACATCAGCACCCTCCAGCGCTCGCAGCGCCGAGAGGTATGCTTCTTCAGCTCCCGCGAAATCGTTCAGAGCGACCAACGCTTCGCCGCGGTTGCTGTCAAGCTTTCCAACTGCGATCGGCTCTTTGATCAAAGCAGATCGTGCGCGATCAAAGTGGAACAGAGCCATGGACGGATCGTCACGGCGGTGATAGACAATTCCGAGGTTGGCATCGGTTCGTGCCGCAAGATCAGCCTCATCATTGGCGACGAACGCACGCCGCGCGGCGTCGCCCTCAGTGATCGCGTCATCAAATCGCCCCAACTCGCCCAACGCCTGCATCGAGGCCAGGCGCGATTTGGCTTCTTCGACCGGCTCATCGGATTGGCTTGCAATGGAGGCCGCCCTGCGCCACGAGTCCAGCGCCCGCTCGAACTGCCCTGCGTAGGCAAATGCCCGCGCTTGCGCACGGCGTGCTCGGGCCAATGCCAGTTGATTGCCAACGACCTCGGCCAAAGACAGGACCAATTCGCTTGCTTCAAGGGCGCGATTGACTTCAACAACCGTCAGTTGCTCAGCTTCATCCCCCAGAGCCAGGAGGATCTCGGCTGGATCACCGAACGATTGTAGTTGACTCACCCGTTGATCCGGCGCGGACGCTGCGAGCGTTTCCAGGAGTGCTGCACAATCTGGAAGCGAGGCGTTCATTGAATCTCAATGTTTCGAAGTACAACTACTTTGTCGTCCGCCTGGAGCAACATGTCGAAACACCCGGCCGGTGCTTCCAGATTGAACATCCCATGCTCATCAGCCACTGCAACAGCTACTTTGTTCTCAGTCCCCGGCTCAACCACTGCGATCTGGACCGGTGACGATGCCTCTTGCCAATCGACCTGGCCCATAATGCGCCATCGCATCTGGTCCTGTGGCGCATTGCCGACACCCGTAATGGGTTCGGCTTCCAGGTCGATGTTCGCCGCCTCACACTCAAATGACAGTTGGAACGTCGTGGCGGGACCGCGATAGCCGGCCAATGCAGGCTGCGCTCGGCTGTCAAACACCAAAGCAGCGATGAGCTGCTGAATTTGGTCAAGCCAACTTGCGGCGGGCGCCGGCGGGCTGGATGCAAAGATCGCTTTGGCCTTAGCAACCAACTCGGCCGGAGGCGCCGCATTTTGGTCAGTTTGCAGAGCTGCCTGAGCTTGTCTGTATAGTGCGATCGGTTCGGCCGCTTTGGGATTTGCGGCCAGATACGCTTGAACGTGCGCGGCTTGCTCCGGCGGCAATTCCCCGGCTGCGTATGCGATGAGCTGTTCGTAGTTGATTTTGGCGCTACTCATATCGCGAGTCCTCCCACATCTACCCAACAGAGCCTAGGCCACAACCCAGTGATACCTTTTTAGTGCTAATCCAGAAGAATTCCTCGGAGGGCCGGCCGATCGCCTTATTCCAGCTCTGGGATAGGCTCCGGCTCTGCCTCCTGCTCGGGATCCAGTCCCATTTCCCGCAGGATCTTCTCCATCTTCTCAAAGCAGCGAGCCCGAGTCGGGCCGATGCTCCCGACCTTCATCCCCAGTTGTTCGGCCACCGCCTCGTAATTGGGCGTCCCTGTGGCAAGAAAAAGAGCGGTCAACAGCTCCTTGCACCGTCCTCCAAGTTCCTCCAGCGCCTGCCGAACGATTTGCTGGCGCTCCCACATCAGAGCGTCGGACTCGCTTGGCTCACCAACATCATGAATCATCTCGTCCAGTTGAACATACTGGTTGGACTTCTTCCCCACCCGATAGCACTCTCGATGAGTCGTGCGAATCAGCCAGCCGGCGAGCCGTTCGTGATCACGAACCGTATCGAGCTTGCGATAGAGAATGATGAAGACGTTCTGAAAGACATCATCCGCGTCGGCGTCGGAAAAGCCGTAGCGGCGCGGGATCGAATAGACCAGCCGCTTGAAGCGATCAACAAGCTCATCCCAGGCATCATGCCGCCCAGTGAGGCACGCTTGGATAAGTTGAAGATCATTGCGGGGCACAGGCGTCGACCTCAAAAGCAGTTACAGCCCGGGCCGGTACTTTAGCCTTCCGGGCAGCGGTAGGGTCGCCGGCACGGCCAACACCTCGTTCTTGCGGCTTTCTCTGACTGTACCTAGCGAGAGTTGTATTCCAATAGCCGGTGGCCACCTGTACCGCTCAGTAGACCCCGCTACCAGCAACATGCCGTAGGGGCGTGTGGGGGCCAGCGGTGAACTCGCCTGCACTTTGGGAGTGCATTCGAGTACGAAGAGGAGTCGATCAATGCGTTACATCAATTATCTGCGCCGTATTACTGCAATCGTAGCAAGCGCATTCGCCTGCGCTATCGCCATGGCCCAAACCGACCCGAATAGCCCAGGCATCATCGAGCCCTGCCTCACAGCCACCATGGGACTCGAGGTGCGCATTCCCAATACAGATCAAGCAGAAGGTGACGAACTACTCAACGTCGTTGGCAGGATCGTTACGACCGATGCGCAGGGAGCAACGAGCCTGACTGCCCCTACTTCTCCGCAGATCAGCAGCTACGTAGTCATCCTATCTATGTTCCGCTCCTTGGTAAGTTTAGCGTCTCCGGAGACCAGACACGCAGATGGTGAGCGGTAGCCTCCTCTTCCAACGCGAGGTTCAACGCCGGTCGCTGCGCAGATGCCTCTTCGAGAGCAGCGGCAAGATCGATTTTTAGCGCCAGGGTGCCGGGAGTGGTTCTGGTGTACGCGGCATGGCTCAGCGCCGCACGAATGACGACGGGATTGTCATCCAGCGCATTGGTCCGCGCAGGCGAATGTTCATGTTCATCCACATGCGTGACCTCCACGCCTTCCGGTGGCCCCTTCTGATAGAGCGCCGCGAAGGATGCCGCGCTAGACGCCGATTGACCACACCCGACCAGCAGCAGCCAAGCCGTCAACGACGCCGAATGAATCGTACGCCACCCTCTCATCAGTTCAGCGCCTCGTGAACGTGTGGATTCGAAGGCAGTTCGTCGAATTCGCCCGGCTCGTCTTCTTCGTCCAACGGAGGCAGCGCTTCGGGCGCGTCATCCGTCTCCACCAGCGGTGCCGACATGAACATGCCATCAGGACTTGAAGACGGCTCGGCTTCCTCAGCTTCCGACCGTAGCGGCTCGTCTTCGTCAGGATCGGATTGGGTGCTCCATTTCGACGTTGGTTCCTGATAGATCGTCGCGGCATAGGTCGGACGTGCGTAACGGCCGTAACTTGGGTACTACCACTAGGAGGACCGAGAGGTGTAGAAGTGCAGCCCGGCGTGATGAACGAAGTGGGAGGGGTGATGCCCGCCATGATGAATCACGCCATGGCCACCATGATGAATCACGCCGTGACCGCCGCTGCTGAGGTGACCGCCGCTGCTGACATGACCGCCGCCGCCGCCGTGCTGCGCCAGGGCTGTCGAACTGCTCCAACCGATCACCAGCATGGCGATCACTGCCAACAGGATCGATCGTGGGATGATTCTCGTGCGCATGTCCGGCCTCTCATCATTGGACCCGGTGGGGGCCGCTCGACTGCCGTACTTGGCGTCTCCAAAATACTAGGCACCGTACAGCGGCCGATACTCCCTTGCTGCGTCGGAAACGCCTTATGCTCATCTAATGGCGCTCAGCTGAGCCAACCGAAGCGTGTCGAGCTTAATGAGCCATACCCGCGGCATGGCTTCCGGTAGGGATTCTCGCTCAAGTTGTTTTCGCGGTGGGCCGAGGGGAATATACTACGCGTTGACATGGCTTGAACAGATTGTTGTGGAAGACAATGATAGGACTGCACAGGACAATCCAATGGATATTAGCCGGGTACCTGGCACTCTTGATGCCGCTGTGCTGCTGCTTCGCTTCCGGCGCAACCGAGCGCTGCGCGCCGGCAGATGACTCAAACGTTCTATCGCAGACAGTTCGCGAGCATGACCACGGAGAGCTTGCTCACCAACACGATGGTGGACACGATCGTCAGACCCCTGCTGATCATCACGACCAGTGCGACCCGTCCTGCCCCGGGCACGATGACGGTTCCTGCGACTGCGGGTGCGACGCCCCAGGGCACCACGCTTTCACCATTGAGAAGTCCGCGTCAGTCGACACATCACTCGGATTCTCGCACGTTCTCGTGCCCTGGCTGACGCTAGCACCCAGTGAGCAGGTGCGTCCCAACAGGCCTGCGACGAATCCACCACGCCCGCCCACATCTCTCGTGCGCATGCACTGCGCGCTGATCGTTTAGGCCAATTGCATAGATTCCCGTACGGCTCCGCCGTGATCGTGGTTGTTTGCGCGCATGGACGCTCGCTGTCGATGCACACCGATCCATCCTGCGCAGTGCAATGTAACCAAACCGGTCGCTCGGATTCACCTAGAAGTTTTGGAGGTCCAAATGAATCGTTCACAAGTTCTGTTGTCCATCTCTCTAGCGGTCGTGGTACTCATAGCCCTCACGCTGCCCGTATTCGCGCACGAAGGTCACGGCAAAGGCGAAGTTGCGCCGTACGACCTCGACACGCCGCGCAAGGTCTCGCCCGAAACTGCCGCGCATATCGGGCTCCTGACCGCCGAAGTCGACTTCGGCAGCGTCGAAGAGGTCCTCAGGCTGGTGGGCGTGGTGAAACCACTTCCCAACTCGATTGCGGTAATCGCGCCGAGGATTGCCGGGACCGTCCTGAAGATCCCGGTGCAGGTCGGCGACACGGTTCAGCGGGGCGACTTGATTGCGGAAATCGACTCGCCTGAGTTGGCTCAATACATCTACGAAGCACGCAAGTTGGATACGGAGTACTTCGAGCTTATGGGTGAGGTCGCCGGGGGTGTGTCTAAGGTCGAAGCGCTATCGGTTCAGGTCGAAGCCTCGGCGCAGCACGCCTCGATCGTGAAGGCCGAATATGAACGGTTGCAGACCAACGACGGAGCAATCGCCGTCAATGTTCTCAGCGAGAAGCAGGTCGCAGCCGTTCAGGCGGAAAGCGAAGCCAAACTGCGCCAGATAGAGCTGTCGTTGGCCCAGCAGCAATTGGAATCGATGAACAAGCAGGCCGAGTCAATGCAGGATTCCAGGGATGCTTTGGGGGAGGTCATTGCTCTGATTCGCGATGGATCCGTTGAGACACGCGTTGCGGCCGCCGGCGAAATGAACTTGATGCTGGAGGGAGACAGCAACGAACGACCGAGGCGCATAGGTCTTGTGCGGCTGTACGCTCCGATCAGCGGTATTGTTACTACTCGCAACGTGAATACCGGCGAAGGCGTGGAATCCGGTCAAGCACTCGTCCAGATTGCGGACTACTCGCGCGTACAAATCGAAGGCGAGTTGCCCGAGTCTCTCGTCGAGCGAGCCATATCAGGGACAAACAACAAGGTTCGCCTTCGCCGCGTCTCCGATACAAATGGCGATGTGATCGGCGCGGGACGCGTGCGATTCATCAGCCCCGTGATTGACCCGGTCAAGCGAACCACGCATCTGTTTGTCGAGGCTGAGAACCCGCAAGGGCTGCTGCGAGACGGGATGTATGTGGATATGTCAATCGTGCTTCGTGAGGAAACATCTGCTGTCGTCGTGCCGGTGTCGGCCGTGGTGATTGATGGCCCAATGCATTTCGTATTCGTTGTGGATGGTGAATTCTACAAGAAGCAGGATATCAACCCTGGTTACCGAGATGATCAAATCGTCGAAGTACTAGAAGGAGTACTGCCTGGTGATATTGTCGTCACGCGCGGGGCTTACAGCCTCACCCAACTGCGACCCAAGGTCGAGACCTTAGCCGATGCCGCCGGCGCGACCGATGACGCAGGCTGATCGCAACGCTCACGAAAGGTCCATCCGTGCTCAAGGCCATTGTCAGACTCTCGCTCACCAACCGCGTGCTCGTCGTGCTGGCTACGCTGGCAATCTGTGTGTACGGGGTGGTGACCGCTCTTCGACTCCCGATTGATGTTCTGCCTGACCTGAACCGACCGACGGTGACCATCCTGATCGAGGCGCCGGGGCTTGCGCCCGAAGAGGTCGAGGTCCAGGTCACGTACCCCATCGAGACGGTGATGAACGGCGCTGCGGGCGTCGAGCGAGTGCGGAGCGTCTCGGGGATCGGGTTGTCCGTCGTTTTCGTCGAGTTCGACTGGGACACGGACATTCGCTTCAACCGCCAAGTCGTCCAGGAGCGGATCAATCAGGCGGCCGAGCGCCTGCCCGAGGGGGTCACGCCGTTCATGGCCCCCATCAGCTCGATCATGGGAGAGATCATGCTCGTGGGGGTTACGGGCGAGGGCGTGTCGCCCATGGAATTGCGGACCCTCGCGGACTGGACCATCCGACCGGCCCTGCTCGCCGTGCCGGGCATCGCTCAGGTGACGGTAATGGGCGGCGAGCTGAAGCAGTTTCAGGTTCGGGCCGACCCGGAGAAGCTGCGCATCTACGACCTGACGCTGCCCGACCTTGAGGCAGCGGTCCAGGAAAGCAACGAGAACTCAGGCGGCGGTTTCATCGTCGGTGAGAACCGGGAGCTCGTCGTTCGCAACCTCGGACGGGTTCGATCGGTCGCGGACATCGAGAACGCTTTGGTCGTTGCGCGAACGAGCGAGGGAGCAACCGTCCCGGTGCGAGTCAAGGATGTGGCGCGGGTCATCGAGGCCGGCTCTCCCATCAAACGGGGCGACGGGTCGATGAATGGCAAGCCCGCGGTCATCATGGCAATCTCCAAACAGCCCCATGCCGATACGCGCAAACTCACTTCGCTGATCGACGAGACGCTGGACAAGCTGCGCCCAGGCCTCCCTGCAGGAACCATCGTCAACGCAGACCTGTTCCGCCAATCGCACTTCATCGAGAACGCCAATGAGAACGTCGTCGAGGCGCTGCGTGATGGCGCCATTCTCGTGGTCATTATTCTCGCCTTGTTCCTTCTGAACTTCCGCACAACGATCATTACGCTGACGGCAATTCCACTGTCGCTGCTGACGACGTTCATCGTGTTTGAACTGATGGGCGAGTCGATCAACACGATGACCCTGGGCGGGATCGCCGTCGCCATCGGCGAGCTTGTCGATGACGCCATCGTGGGCGTGGAAAACGTCTTCCGCCGATTGCGCGAGAACCGCATGGCGCCCAATCCGAAGCCGCCCCTGCGCGTTGTTTACGAAGCCACCTCCGAAGTGCGTGGTCCCATCGTGATCGGGACGACAATTGTCTTGCTCGTCTTTCTCCCGTTATTTGCCTTACCCGGACTTTCAGGTCGGCTCTTTCAGCCATTAGCGATCGCCTACATTGTGTCAATCCTGGCGTCGATGGTCGTTTCGCTCACCGTGACTCCAGTGCTGGCGCTGTACCTTCTTCCTCACATGAAGCGCATGACACACACCAAAGACAGCTTCGTGTTGCGATGGTGTAAACAACTTGCGCTGAGATGCTATCGCGTGGCGATGCCCCGGCCGTGGACGGTCATTGGTATCTGCGCTGGATTGGTTCTTCTGAGCGTTATTCGGGTAGCGTTTATGGGAACGCAGTTCCTGCCCAGCTTCAACGAAGGTACGGCGACCGTCACGGTTCTCGCACAACCGGGCATCTCACTCGTTGAGTCCAATCGGCTTGGCACGCGGGCGGAGGAATTGCTGCTGGGAATTCCCGAGGTGAAGAGCACCGGTCGCCGAACTGGTCGGGCCGAGCAGGATGAACATGCAGAGGGTGTTCACTACAGCGAGATCGACGTGGATTTTTGGACAAAGGACGAAGCCAAGCATCCGGACGAACATGTTACCTATGCTGGCCGGCGAGCGCCATCAGAGATGCGACCGCGCGAAACCGTGCTCGCCGAGTTCCGTGAAAAGCTCACCGACCTTCCCGGCATCTCCCTGAACATCGGTCAGCCGATCAGCCACCGCATCGACCATCTCGAATCAGGTGTTCGAGCCCAAATCGTGCTCAAAATCTTTGGGCCCGAATTGCGCGAGCTGCGCCGCCTTGCGGACGAGCTTCGAGCAGCAATGGACGGTCTGCCCGGCATCGTCGATCTCCAGATCGAAAAGCAAGTCTTGATTCCGCAACTTCGGATCCGTGTCGATCCCAACGAGGCGGCCCGCTACGGATTCCGTGTCGGCGATCTGATCGAAACCCTGGAAACCGCTATGAATGGCACCATCGTTTCCCAGGTGCTCGATGGCATCAAACAATACGATTTGGTCGTCATGCTCGACGATCCCTGGCGAAGTGATCTGAGCGCACTTCGTGATCTGAGGCTGATCTCCCCAACAGGAGCTGTGGTTCTTCTGTCCGACACCGCCTCGATCACCGAGATCCCGGGTCCAAACCAGATCGCGCGCGAGAATGTCCAACGAAGGATCGTCGTTTCCTGCAACGTTCAGGGACGCGATCTGGGCAGCACCGTCAAAGATATCCAGAACTCGCTCGAGATGGACGTTGAAATCCCCCAGGGATACTCGATTCGTCTCGAAGGGCAGTTCGAATCGCAGCAGCAGGCGACGCAGGTGATCTTCATCCTCGGTAGTCTCTCCCTGCTGCTGATGCTCGGCATCCTTTATAGTTACTTCAAGAACCTCGTGATGGCGCTGCAGGTGATGCTGAACATTCCAGCGGCGTTCATCGGCAGTGTCGCGGCGCTATGGATCACTGATCAACCGTTCAGTGTGGCGAGTCTCGTCGGGTTCATCAGTCTCTGCGGCATTGCCAGCCGAAACGGTGTGCTGATGATCAGCCACTACATCCACCTTATGGCCGAGGAAGGGATGCCCTTTGGCGAGGAGATGGTGATCCGTGGAAGTCAGGAGCGCGTCGCGCCCGTTTTGATGACGGCCCTCACTACCGGCCTGGGTCTGATACCGCTTGCTCTGGCGGCGGGAGAGCCGGGTAAAGAATTGTTATACCCCGTTGCGGTCGTGGTGATCGGCGGCCTGCTCACGAGCACGGTCCTGGACTTCTTCGTCAGGCCGGCTGCGTTCTTGAAGTTCTCGGAGAACGCCTCACGCCGAACGTTGGAGCGCATGAAAAGCGGGAGCGACAGCCTTGCAGACCGAATGGGCGTTGCCCCAAACGACGCACCAACGACCGCCAGCTCAACCAGTAAGCCCAAGACAGCTGAAAAAAAGCCAACCACCGACGGGGACAGTTCAACCTCGCCCAAAGCTTCTCCACCAGCCCCAAAACAGTCCGATGCACCCGACAGTAAACTGGCGGATAAGCAACCACCCACCAAACCCAAGACTCCTCCACGAAAGGACGCAGAATGATGATTTCACGACGATACCTTATGACCGCACAGGCCATTCTGGGGGTACTCGTCCTGACCCTTGGCTTGCTCATGGTTCAGGGTTGCTCCAAGGCGGAGCATACTGACGACGACACCGACAACGGCGCCGTAAGCCATGACGATGACGCCGATCATGACGACGCCGGCGAGGCGGACGATCACGATGGCGATGCACACGATGATGACGATGCGAACGGCGATGCCCACGATGATGATGACGATGATGCGAGTGGCGACTCTCATCATGATGACGATGATGATGCCGAGGGTGGGCACGGCGAACCGGTTGAGTTCTCCGCCCCGCAAACGTATGCCCACGCCGTCGAGGCGATCCACGCGCAGCTTGAGAAGATCGAGAAGCTCATAGCTAACGGAGGGCTCGACCGCGTACACGCAGAAGCTGCCGTCATCCGCGACATCGCCGACGGGATTGGCCAGCTTGCCTTGAAAGCTGGTTCCGGTGTTCCGCGCGATGCCGTGCGGGAGATCAATCTCACCGCCAAGGATCTTGCAGCCACATTCGGCCCAATTGACCAAGCCGGCGACTCAGGCAATCTTGCCGGAACCCGGATCATCTACGACCAGATGGTCGCGCTGTTCGAAACGCTCGAGAAGCACGCGCCTGATCATGATGACGATGACCATGATGATCGTTGACGAATTGCGGTGGCGATCGCCCTGGCACATCGCGGGGCGATCCTCTTTCGGGAGCCGCTGATGAAGATACGACCACACCGAAACGTGCTGATGTGGCCGCTGGGACTTGGCGCGCTCTTCGTAATAGGCTGCGTGTCACTCGATCCGAGCGCGGACTTCGATGAGGCGATGAGCCTTGTGGAGCAACGGAGTGGTTGGCGACCGGATTGGAACGCCCCATGGTCAAGTTCAATCGATGCATGGAAGGGTGATGTACCGCTAAGCGTCGATCAGGCGGTAACCATCGCCTTGCGGAACAACCGTCCTATCCGCGCGGCCCTTGAGGGCATCGCCTCGGCCCGAGCCGATCTTGTGCAGTCCGGCCTACTCCCGAACCCCGTGCTCAGCGCGACGTTTGGTTCGGCGATCAACGGCGATGGCGGCGCAACGTCCATTTCAATTAGCCTTATTCAGCAGTTGACCGACCTATGGCTTCGTCCGGCAAGAAAGGACGCCGCCGCCAGCGCGCTACGGGAGCAGATTCTGAGCGTCAGTGATAAAGCGCTGCGTCTTGTTGCAGATGTACGCCAAGCACACGCGGGCCTCATCTACGCTCAACGTGCAATAGCGTTGACGCAATCGCATCGCGAGTTGCTGGATCGATCCATCGAAATCACTGAGCAGCGCATCGCCGCGGGTGTAGCCTCTCAACTCGATGTGAATCGCCTGCACCAACTACTGCTTTCACTTGAGGCGGAGCTTACACTTCAAGAACTTGATCTCGGCAAACAGAAGCGTGAGCTTCTGGAAGTGCTCGGTCTGGCCGAGGCGGTTGTGAATTGGCAGGCCCACGACGATAACCAGTCTATACAGGCCTGGTCATACGAATTGCTGGAGTCGGATCTGATGAAGCTGGCGGCACTTCAGAGACTCGACGTTGCCGCGGCTCGCAAAGTATACGAAGGAAAACGCCACGAACTTACCGTTGCGAATCTCGGCTCTCTCCCGGAGCTTGAAGGTGGAGCTGCTTTTGAGCGTGATGAAGATCGGCGTGAAGAACTCGGCCCCGAGTTCGCTATCGAGATTCCGATCTTCGACAACAATAAGGCGAACGTCGCCAAGGCCATGTCACAACTACGGCAAGCTGAGATCGAGGCCGATCAGGTTCTCCAACGAGCGGTCACGCAAACTCGCACCGCCTGGCTGGATGCGCGCGCCAATCTCCAACTCGTCATCTTTTATCGTGAGCGCGTCATCGCCTTGGCCCAGGAAAACCTCAGGTTGGCCGAGCAGGCTTTCAACGCTGGACAAGTAGATATGACCGTCGTGCTTGAAACTCAGCGCGAGTTGATCCAGGCTGAATCAGAACTCAATGATTTGGAACTCATTGCGACGAGCAGTATGATCGACCTTGAGTATGCCGTGGGCGGGACGCTCAACCCTGCGTCGGAATCGACTGACACCAAGACGTCCGAAGTCCCTTCGCGTCCCACATCAATCCAAACCTCTGATCAAGGAGCATCGTCATGACCCGACGTTTACGTGTGTGTGGATTCGTCGTTCTCACAACCGTCAGCCTGATGTTGATCGCCCAATCTCGCCCCTCCGAATCATTCCAAGCAGCCGGCTTGTCAATTGCTCGCGCCTATATGAAAGGAATGGAAACGGGCCGGCTCGATGAGCTGGATGGATTGTTCCTTCCAGATGGGCAAAGCAACATTCTTGAGAACGCCTCGAATGAGGGAAGCTGGGAGCATTATCGCGACCATCATCTGAAGCCCGAGATGGAGGCCGCCTCCAATTTCAAGGTGAATGTCACCGACGAAACCGAGACTCGATTTGACTCAACGATACTTGTGCGCCAAGTCGGAACGTTCTCGATGGAAGTCAAAGGAGAGCTGCGCAAGTATCGGATGGCCGTGACCTACTTGATCGTCGATCATGCCGGCAAACCAAAGATCGCGCATATACACTGGTCATCGCGCCCTGAACGAAAGTAGCCAAGGTTCAGGTCGAAGCGGGAGGTTATGCGTTCCGTGACCGCGCCTCGTCTAGTCGTAGCGAGACGATTCACGCGATAACGCCGAGCGCGGTGACTAAGTTTGGACCGATCGTGCTGGGTCATTGAGAAGTATCCGTTCGAGGATTCAGCGGTTCGGTATCGCTGATCAAGGCCTCGAGTGCCACAGCGCAAGCAACCCCGCTAGTAGCGGGGCTTTGCGACGCTCGACAAGTTGGAGCGAACAGCTCGATAAGTGGAACCGGGGGGAATCGAACCTCCGTGCCGGAACAGTCAGCAATCCGCGTCTACACGTGTAGTCGTTATTTCATCTTGGTCAATCAGGCGACTAACGACAGCGCCCGAAGAAACCATGGCATACAAGTGTCCCGCTCCGCCGAAGTATGCTAGCCTATTGGAGCCAGTCCGATGATCGTCGATCACCAGCTAGGCTCTGCCTGAAAAGTCGGTGGGACGGGTGTCTCACCCGTCTGAGAGATCGTGAGGCACGGCCGAGAACTTCGTGAGGTGGCGCCAGATGATTCCAAGCCAGGCGGTTGGGCGATTGCACGATCCTGTGGCTGAACACGAGAGCGAGTAAGGCAATCGCACGACTCCGCCGTCTCAGATGTCCGCTTGTCGATCTCGACGCTCGGCAGTGGCGTGAACGCCACGAGCCTATCCCGGCTCTCCGGCGCGCCTCGACTTGCCGCGATGCGCGCTGAGGTGGCCGCCTTAGACGTTGATCAGCTCTCCGTGCGCTTGGTGTGGCGGACGGACACTCGATGGGACGTCATGGTAGCGGTGGCCAGACTCGTCATGGACCGTTGAGCACGGGATTGCAGATTTCAGCTTGACGCGGGGATTACTACAGCGACCTTCGAGACCGGATTCGGTCAAGATCGCGCTTCATCGCCAAGCCAAAGAGCAACCGACGCCGTTCCGGGCCGATGGCGACAAGCATCGCGACCTGGCTGGGTATATCGATGGAATGAACCTGTACGAGTACGTGCGCGGGAACCCGGTAATGGGGGTGGATCCGTATGGATTGCTCACCTGGGACGATTTTAGGACGATGGGATCGAACTATTGGCACTACATTGGCGAAGGATATGATGCGGTAAGTGGTGGTGTCCATATCGTCCTCGACGTAGCTGGTCTCGTACCTGCAATCGGCGAGGCTGCGGACCTTGTGAACGGCGTCTTGTACGGGATTGAGGGAGACCTTATAAATATGGGAATTTCGTTGGCAGCCATGGTCCCCGTTGTAGGGTGGGGCGCGATCGCTGCAAAGTACGGACTTAGAGGTATCCCCTGGAACGCGATTGGTGGTGCCGCGGTTTTTGGATGGGTCCGGGACGCTGTGTTGAAGGGGTGGAGAGCCATCCCTGACTTCATGGTGCGTGGCGGGGGCTTTGGAAAGCGCGGGTGCTTCATCGCTGGAACACTCGTCCTAACAGCAAGCGGTCCTGTTCCCATCGAGGAGGTTCAAGCCGGCGACGAGGTCTGGTCATACAACATCGAGACCCAAGAATGGGAGCTTTGCGAAGTCATCGAGCCGCAGGTTCGCGAGTATGACGGCCTGATATTGACGCTCACCATCGCCGCCGAAGATGGCTCAACCGAGACCATTGAATGCACAGACGAGCATCCGTTCTGGATCACTGCGGGTAAAGATCTATCGCAACGACCTGTTGTACAGGCGCTAGCGCCGCATGACCGAGAGATGACCGTAAAGAGTCATGGTGGTCGCTGGATTGCAGCCAGGTGGCTCCGCATCGGCGATCACTTCCTGACTCGTGCGGGCAAGAGTGCCACGGTCTCCGGCCAGACCATCGGCAACGAGCGAGTCAAGGTCTATAATCTCAATGTCAACGAGTTGCACTTCTACGCTGTCGGCGACGCTGGCGTGCTTGTGCACAATTCTGGCTGGCGATGGGGTCCGCCGAAGTATGGGAACAAGCCGAACCGTTGGATCGATCCAGCTGGTGGAGAGTGGCGATGGCATAAACCGGACAAATACCACGCAGAGGGACATTGGGATTACAATCCGCGCTATAATTCGTCCACTAAATGGCAGCAAATTTACGAGGAACCTGGCGGCCAGTTGAATTGGAGTTGGTGCGAACCGTCCCACGGAAAACGAAGGTGGGAATGACGATGGCAACTCATCGAAACGTGTCGTGGGAAGGGAGGTCGGAAGTAGATTTTGCGTTGCCGAGATTCGCCACGACGTGAGATGTTGAGGCTGGATTTACCGTGAGACAACTCAAGAGCCGAAGGGGGATCGAGGGAACATGCCTTTGCTGATCGACTTCTATTCAGGAGCCTACGGTCCCACGCTCCGCTTTTCGACGGAGGTTGCAGGGGACCTGCTTAGGTTCGCCGAGATTTGCAGGAACATGTCGCGCGGGCAGTGCGATGATGTTGAATTAATGGGTAGCCTCGGGCTGACACATTCATCAGTAGCCGCGATCACATTAGCAGTGGATGATCGCATCGATCGTTTCGAGGGGCGCATAGTCGTCGAACAGAAGGATAATTGTGTCGCAATGCAGTGGATTGAAAGTCTGGCAGGTTGGGGCGTCGCCACAGAACGCTTAATGGAGCTTTCGCGCGCACGCATGCCGTCACATCAATATTTGGCGGAAGACCGTGATAGCGATGCTCTGATCGAAGTCAGCTACTTCGAGTAGATCCCGGCGCCTGAGAATGGTGTCATCGCTCGGCGACTCGTGAACGACGATGATCGACTGGTCAACGTCTATGACGGCCTCAACTGGCGCTCCCGCCAGACGGTCGACACCACCGGCAACGGCTCCCTCGACCTCGAGTCCCGATTTCATTCGGAATGTACTATCCCGGGGGTTGGCAACTGCGCGAAGAGCGCATCGATGAGGATCCAAACTTCCCGAGCAGTCCGACCTCAGGCGATATCGATCGCCACGTGCAATACCTCTGGGGGCTGCGGTACCTCGATGATCTGATCGCCCATCGCGAAGATGCCGACACCGACGGCGTGTACGAGGATACGTGGTATCACATGACCGATGCCATCTTCTCCACGGTGGCGCTGCTCGATAGCACCGCAGCGCTCGTGGAGCGCGTGACGTACGATGATTACGGCGACGCCCGCCATCACTACCTGGCCGACCTAACCAGCGACATTGACGTGGACAGCGACGACGCGGCCCCCGCCACGATCCGTGGTGACTCGCAGACGGTGCTCCTCCACTTCACGTCGGCTCAACACGAAGCCTTTTTACAAGGCGACAAGGACCCCAACTCGGCTGCGGAGCTTTAGGATCGCTCGGCCTACCGATCGAAAGTGACAAAAGCAGGCAACTTTGGTATCGAATGGCCATGGCCGTTCAAAACGAGCGAGGCACCAGCGGCGAGCCCGGCTTACGGCGGGTCCTGGGGCCGATCGACGCGACCTGCATCGTTGTCGGCGCGATCATCGGCGTCGGGATATTCTTCAGTCCGAGCACTGTGGCTGCGATTGCTCAGTCGCCCGGAATGGCCCTCACCGCGTGGGCAATCGGCGGCGGGATCGCGCTGCTTGGAGCGCTGACGTTCGCGGAGTTGGGCAGCTTGTATCCACGGGCCGGAGGGCAGTACGACATTCTGCGCGACGCCTATAGCCCGTGGCCGGCCTTTCTCTTTGTGTTCTGCAACGCCACCGCCATCCAGGCTGGAGCCATCGCGATTATTGCGATTATTTGCGTGAGACACGTGGGTGTTGCGGTAGGAACCAAATTCACAGGCACGTTCGCCTTGACGTTGAGTTCTGCCGGCCTGATCGTTGGCCTTACGGCGGCCAATGCTTTGGGTGTTCGCTGGGGATCGCGAATCCAGAATCTGACGGTCTATGCCAAGGTGTTGACGCTAATCGTTGTCACGTGGTTGGCGATCACGTTCGATGCACCGGTGACCGAAGCAGTTGCGTCGGAGAGTACGGAGCAAAGCGTTACAGGCGGGTTCCCGATCGGGTTGATCTTTGCCGCGCTTGTGCCAGCGTTTTTTGCTTTTGGAGGTTGGCAGTCCGCACTGTGGATGGCGGGCGAAATTCGCCAACCGAAGCGCAACGTTCCGTTGGCTATCGTGGGCGGCGTGCTGATTGTCGTAACGGTGTATCTGCTTGTGAACTGGGCGTACTTTCGGCTATTGGGATACCAGGCCGTGGTCACGAGCGAAACACTTGCTGCGGATGCAGTGGCCAAGGTCTGGCCGCAAATCGGTGGGAGACTCGCCGGCGCGGCTGTCGCAGTTTCTGCGTTTGGTGTGCTGAACGCCCAGCTTCTTGGCGGGCCCCGTCTCATTTACAGCATGGCCAGCGACGGTCGGTTCTTTAGAGTGTTCGCTCGTGTAAACGCTCGCGCCAGAACGCCGATTGCTGCAATTGTTTTGCTCGGGTTCATGGCCCTGGTGCTGCTGATCGCAGCGGGAGAAAACGCCGTCGGGAAACTCACTACCGGCGTAGTGTTCATCGATAGTGTGTTCTTCGCGCTGACGGGTCTTGCGCTAATCGTATTGCGAAAGCGGCGTCCGAATGTCGAACGGCCGGTGCGGGTTCCGGGGTACCCGGTGGTTCCTCTATTATTCGTGCTGGGCGAACTCGGCATCCTCGGAGGCGCGTTGTTCTATTCCGAGCAACGCCCTACAGCGCTAATCGGTGTCGGGTGGATCCTTGGGGCGACTGTGCTGTACTTCCTCCTCTTCCGTAGACCACGACACCAATAAACTAGCGAAGAGCCGATCGTTGAATCTCCATCAGCTCTTGAATCGCACTCGCAGCCAGATCGAGCAGCGTGTCGAATTGACTGCGATTCAACGTCCCCTTTTCGCCCGTCGCCTGCACTTCGACAAATTCTCCCAGATGGTTCATGGCAACATTCATATCGACATCGGCGCGTACATCAAGTGGGTAGTCAAGATCCACACGCGGCTCACCATCGACAATACCGACACTAATCGCAGCGATCGGACCGAGGATAGGATCGCTCGTGACGAGCCCCTTGTTGCGCGCGACGCCAATCGCCTGTGCCAGCGAGACGAACGCACCGGTCACCGATGCTGTGCGTGTTCCACCGTCCGCGACAATGACATCGCAATCGCAAGTGAAACTCACGCCGGCGATTTTGTCAAGATCGATCGCGGCGCGCAGACATCGGCCGATCAGGCGCTGAATTTCAGTCCCGCGACTGTCGAGGCCTCGCTTCTTGCGCTGTGGCGTCGAGCCGGGCAGCATCGAATACTCCGCGGTCACCCACCCTTGCGACGCCTCGCCCGTATCCTTATCGATCATCCAGGTCGGAACATCCTCGGCAAGACTCGTGGTACACAGGACCTTTGTTCGGCCCTGTATGATCATGATGCTGCCGGGTGCTCCGGTTGGATAGGCTTCGATCGTCGTTGGTCGCAGGGCGATGCCCGTGTGCGGTTTGCTCATACCTGCACGGTCTATCCGCTGAGCGGAAGATTTGCAACTGGCCCGCCTAGGCGGTGCGAATCGTCGTAATAATCGGCACAGGTTCCTTGGGCTTGGTTAGCGCGGTCAGCTCCTGCTCGAAGAGCTCTATGGTCCGCTGCCGGAACTCATCCAGGTCAATGGCTCCCTTGTCGACCTTCTCCAGCAGCGCCTGTTGAGCTTTGTATTCATTGTTGACGATTCCTGCTCGGCTTTGCAGAAGCCGCCAGGATTTTCTGCGCTCAACGCAGAAGAGCACCATCTGTCGGGATAGCACCTTATAGCTGGGCTCCTCGTTGTCATGCGCGACTTGTATGTAGACACCAAAATCCGGCGTGTAAGCGCGATGGCTCGGATCAAGAAAGCGTCGATGAACGACGTCATCCTGGGTGATGCGAACCAGCATCTCGTCCAGATGGATTTTCTCAGCGGCCTGCTCTTGGGTGATGGCTTTGAAGTGCCGACGGAACCGCGCTTCGCTCGCAGCCCAATGAGCGACCGTATAGCGATACGGCTGTTTCGTGTTCTTGAATTTAGACTTCCACCAATCTTGGGAAATCGACGGGTTCCCTTTGAGGCTTAGTGCTTCGAGGTAATTCTCACTGATGCTCGAATCGAAGACGAACTCCGGCATGCCGCGGGAATCGCGTATGCGCTGGGCCTGAACAGTCGCCATGTCGTCGGCGACACCGTGTTCGGGCTGGCATGTCGTGAAGCATTGAAAGAAGGCTGTGCCACGGTAGGTCAGCGCGTCGAGGATCGACTTGTAGAACTTGGCGGCATTGGCCATCGAGATCTGTGCAACATATGGCGAACCGTGCCCAACTGTGAAGATTTCTGCGAGGCTCTTTTTCTCCGTCAGTTTGCCTTGGGTGGCGGCGCCGAACTGATTCATATCCGAGCCGCCAAGTAGCGGAGCGGAATCTGAGTTCTGCCCGCCCGTATTCGAGTACACCTGCGTGTCGAGCATCAGAACCTTCACGTTCGGTCGATTCTGAAGAATCACTTTTGAGACGTTCTGGAAACCGATGTCGCCCATTCCACCGTCACCACCGATCGCCCACACCTTTGGTAGTTCGAGCACCTCCTGATCCGTCATTACCGTGTCATTGAGATGCGTGAGTTCGAAATAGTCACGATCGCTGATGACATTCTCGTCTCGGTCTAAGAGCGCGTCGGCCAAGCGTTCAGGTGCGACCGAACGCCGGGCATGATCGATGATGAAGCTCTCGCCCATGATCCAGGAAATCGTGGCTCCGTCCTGGAAGAGCGAGTTCATCCACGGGTAAGGATGTGGATTATTGGGTGGTGTGGAACCGTAGACTGTGTTACACCCGGTGTGAGCGCCCATAGCCATCACAGCCATGCCGTTGCTCAAACGTCCATCAATCGCTCGCAGGTCTTTGTGTTTGTACGCATCGTGTCGCAGAACGCTCGCAATGGCGTCGATTACCTCGTCATTGGAGATCACACCGCGCTGGCTCAGACGAGCGTCCACGTCCTCGTCTGATTCGCCGCCGAGCCCCATCAACAAGTGCGCCACTGCACGGCAGAATCTCTTGTGCTCAGCGGGCGCGGCCTTGGCCAGACGAGTGAGTCGTTCTACACCGTCCCGTTCCAGTCGATCAGCAGTGGCGTTGAGGCGATCGGCCTTCGCATGAAAGATTGGTCGCATGAACGCTTCGGTGACACTCGCCAGTGAGTGAAGAATAGTTTTTTCACCGCAACCAGCGCAGGCCCCATCACCGCTGACCATCGCTTCATAGTTCCGCCGGGTCATGAGATGGTTACGTAGCGCGGCTGCTTTGGAGTCCTCCGGATGAACCGGATCGTATAAGCCGAGGTATCTCTCGGAGGTCTCCGGCAACGTTCCGAGGAACGCATCGGCCGTCAGGTATCGAGTATTCAACTCTTCGGAGTCCGGGATCATCCGCAGCGCATCATGGTCTCCACATTCGACGACGCACTCGCCACATCCCTTGCAGCGATCGGAGATGAAGATCGAAAACAGCCCACCTTCCCCGGGCGATCTCTTCTCGATAGTCTTGTAGATCGCATGCGTCTTGGAATACGCCATCGGCAGAATCCGGATGATGCTACTTAGTTGGCGGCACGTCTTTTCGGTGATGCCCACGACGCCCTCGACCGCTTCCTGCACGATATCTGCGAACGGCTTGCTACCTTTTTCCGCGACGACCTCATTCATCTCTCGGCGAACCCGAGCCTCGATATCCGGCAGCGCTCTCAGCAAAGCGTCGCGCTGAGGTATATCCGAGACATAATTACGAATCGCAGCGTCCAGCACTGTACCGATCGGTTGGGCAGTGTTGGGCATGGCGGTATCAGGACATGCCGCGATACATTCCATGCACTGCGTACAGTTCTCCGCAATAAAGATCGGCGTCTGACGACGAGCGACGTACTTCGAGGCCGTTGCACCAGTCGCTGCAGCCATGATGCCAACGGATGCCAACGGCGAGGCCGGTTGGTTGTATCCGAGGTCGGCCCTGAACTCGCGATCAAAATATTCGAGCGATTGTAAAGGCGCTCGGATTCGTTCTTCTGCTGCACTATCGTTGGGTTGCGCCGATGTCTTCTTGCCATTGAGCGGCACAAGCGGAGAACCTTTCATGCTCGACCGATCCGGCGCATCAATTTTCCCATACTCAATCTCGGCCGTCTGGTCGAACCCTTTCATCATCACTTCCATGTTGGATTCGACGACATTCCGCCCAAGTCGGCCGAACTTTTTCACGTACTGGTCGTGTACGACCTGGCGGAAGTGCACCTTGTCGATTCGGTAATCCGAAAGGAAGCTTGAGACACGAAAGAACGCGCCAAGGAAAGCGTTGCCTTGCATGCGAAGCTGCAGGTCGGCTCGATTGGTAGCCTCACGAGCAATCTGAAAACCGTTCAGTATGAACACACGGATTTTCTTTTCGATGATCTGGTGGCGATATCGCTGCGGGATCCGCTCCCACGCGATGCTCAGGGCTTCTTCCGATTCCCAGACAAACGCGCCGCCCTCGGAAAGGCCCTCCAGCGGATTGGTGTGCAGGAAGATTTTCGGATCACAACACAGCACGACGTTCACGTGATGTAGGTCACAATTCACACGAACCCGTTCGGGCGAAACAACGAGGAAGTACGAAGTTGGCGCGCCTTTCTTCTCGGAACCATACTTGGGGTTGGCGCTGATATGCAGTATCTCACTGGGTCGGCCGTATTCATCGACGGCCTTTTCGCGTGCCGCCACGGCATCGCCGAAGTGTCCGAAAATCTCTCCGAGATTTTTGCCCGTCGTGATCATGCCCCAGCCACCAATGGAATGCAGGCGAATCGCGATCGCGCCATCCGGCAGGAGCGACGGCGTCTCGTCCGATCGAACCGAATAGGGATGATCAACACCGAGATTGAAGAATGTCACCCCGTCCGAAGCACCCAAGCCGTCTTGGCGTCTGCGCCCTTCCGCTACAAATTCATAAGCGCCCAGGATATGCTCAGGTCGGAAGTCGCGCGATCCCAGTCCGTATACGCCGGTAAAGATTCGCGGCATCTGATCGTGCGCGATCGTGGGGAGCGTTGGCCGGTGCGGGAAACCTGAGTGGGCACAGGACTTGGACAACGCAGTGCGTATGTCACGCGCCAGGGGATTATCGCCAGCTAGAGGTTCGTCGGTCCGCTCCAGCACGATGCAGCCGATCTTGCCAGCCAGCGCTTCAACAACGGCGGACTGTGGAAATGGGCGCAGCACATTGATATGCACGGAGCCTACTTTCGCGCCTCTTGTTGTTCGCAAGTAGTCTATAGCCGCTTCGATATTCTCTGCAGCTGAACCGAGAGACACAAAGACGTAGTCGGCATCCTCGGTTCGGTATTTCGTGACGACACCATAACGGCGGCCCGTAAGCTTTCCAAATTCTTCGTACGCATCTTCCAGGAAGCCGAGAATGGGCTCGACAAAATTGTTGCGGCGCGCGACGACCCCGTTCATGTAGTGCTCCTGGTTCTGCACCGGGCCGATCAGGGCCGGATTGGCCAAGTCGATTATGCGAGGAACACGACGTCGAGTCGGACCGAACAATTCGCGTTGCGCTTCCGTGGGACAGTCGATGATGTCCTCAGGCGCACCGAGATATTCACGAAGTAGTTCAGCTTCACACTTCAGGAATGTACGTTCAAGATGCGATGTCAAGAACCCATCCTGGATATTGATGCCGGGCGTTAGCGACTGCTCCGTCACCCTTCTGAGGATTACAGCCTGGTCGGCCGCTTGCTGGGCATCCTTGGCAAAGAGCATGATCCATCCGGTGTCGAGCGCTGCGTAGACGTCGTCGTGTCCACAGTGGACGTTCAGCGCATGCTTCGTCAAGGCACGAGCGGATACTTCCAACACCATCGTCGAGAGTTTGCCCGGCGCGTGGTAGTACTGTTCAATTCCATAGACAATGCCTTGGCCGGAGGTGAAATTTACCACACGCTTGCCGGTGATGGAGAGCGCAATAGCCCCGCCATGCGCGGCGTGCTCACCCTCTGCCTCAATGGCAAGCTTCGATTGACCGAGGATATTGAGCGCGCCTTCGGCACAGGAAAGTTGATAGTCCTCACCCCTCTCCGTCGAGGGCGTGATGGGGTAGAACACGCCGCCATCAGTGATCCGCGCTTCGGTGTGATACGCAACGAGGTGGTTGCCGTTCGTTGTGATCCGGATGCCGAGATATCTGGGCTTGGACTTCTTCATCGGATCCCTCTCGGAGGTCGATCGGACCACGTCTCTTGGGAACGTGGGTCACAACAGGGAGACCTTCATTTGTATTCTAGCGGGATATGTTGATTTACAGCAGCCTTCAGCCTCACTTTGAGGGCCGGAGATTGGTCTGGAACGTACAAAACGCCACGTTCATAGCGCCAGCTGCGGATTCTGCACAGCTCGGGCTCGCCTCCGGCAGTCCTTGGGTCGCCGGTCGATTCAGGTATACTCCACTCTGAGCAACTCAGGAGGATCGGAGTCATGGTGAACGCAGCGAACGGTGATCCAGACATTCGGTTGTACGACGACGATGGCGACATCCTGCTCGAGGCCGACGCCCGATCGGATCGTGTCATCCTTCTTCCATCCGGCGACCCTCGAGCCGCAGGCCAGGACTACGATCGAATTCGCATTCAATGGGGTCAGCACTTACTAGCAGACCTCGTTGCTGGACGCTACCGAACAGCGATCTGTGCGGTCAATGATGTTGACAATGCGCACGGCATCATTGGGGAACTCTTAGAGTTGGTTCCTACAAGTCAGTGGAACGTCGACTCGGCCACTGCCTTCGCCCGGATGTTCCACGGCTCTGTTGCGGTTCATGCAGCCGGAGATCATGAGCCGTACATTCTCAAGTTTGATCTGGACCGGATTCTGATCATGGGGATATTGAGGCCGAAAGATCAAGATCATTTCACGCTCGATGATCTGTCGCGCGGCTTTCAGACCGTTGCGAAGATGTTACATGGGCGGCGCGAGCGCTGGCCGGTGGCGACAGTCTCGTTCCTCGGCGCGAAATCAAACAAGCTCGTCGATCAAGACGGACAAGAGCCCTCCTTCGAAGGGGTTCTCCGGACCATGTTCGAGGCTGGCTATCGAGGCGACGTCTATCCGTCGCTGGGTATGTGGGAGCTTGCGCCAACAGGCGCGTTTGCGAGCTACCCCTTTCCCGAAAGCCTCAAGGTCATGCGCTCCGGCGGGTTTTAGTCAGGCGCTGACGCGTCTTGGTAATCAGGGTTGACGCGCGGCAGCTTGGCGCCGGTCTTCTTGAGGAGGGCGTCAAGACGAGCAGCGAGATTCTCGGCCCGGGTCGGCATCTGATCCGCAAGATCAGTAGTTTCCGCCGGATCATCGGCCAAGTTGTAAAGCTCAAGGTCGTCGGTCTCGTACCACCGAATGAGCTTCCACTGGCCACGTCGAAGGACTGAAAAAGGTGTAACGCGCCCGCCCCACCAGTAATGTGGGAAGTGCCAGAACAGTTCCTCGCGCTCGATCGAGCCACTGACGCGC
>CBDUST010000030.1:0-25687 GCA_965369945.1 uncultured bacterium
TGCCGGACTCTTGGCGCGTAGCCTCCGTCCGTCCTCCCACCCCCGTGACCACCCCGTGACCACTGCCGTGACCACCGCCGTAACCGACCCCAAAGGACGGCTACAGCGCAATTGCTCGCGAGCGCAACCCGATCCGTAGCATAGGCTACGGATGCAGCTATACGAATCCCAAATGATTCTCGTGCGCTTCGCGGGTGCCATGCTTTATCCGCGAAGCGGTGAAGCATGCTTTGCCCTATTGGGTCAAAGCATGGCACCCGACTGCGGATCAATCGTGATTGGTATTATGGGCCCTGCGAACGTGTGAATCCAGGTCGATGGTGGGATACAACGAACGTAGTTCTTGCGGCTGATGAGAGGCGTCGTGTCCCGATCGCTCGATCCCGCCGGTACAACGAGTTCTTACTCGGGGCCGGTCCAGCGCGCGACGACGAACCGCTCGGGCCGCCCCTGGGAATCCAACTGACGCTCAAACTCGCCATCGACCGATCCGCCGGTCGGGAAGTTGCTAAGGTCACCTTCGTTCCAGATCCCAAACGAGAAGACCAGCGGGCCGTTGTATCCGGCCGAGACGATGGCGGTTCGCCGGGGATCCGTATGCTGCCCTTGGCCGATCATATCCGCCAACACCTCGACGGGTTGCTCAATCGGAAGTCGGCGAGCCTCGTCCTCGGCCAGCCAAACGAGCAAGTAGTCGTAGTAGGTGGATGAGCCGCTACTGTGTGATCGAAGGAACAAGTACCATTGGCGGTCTTGGGTGAACAATTGCGGTTCTTGAAGGTATCCTTCGCCGAATGCAGTTTCAAGAAGCGGCTCGAAACGATCATCCTTAGCGACGTAGAAACGAATGAGTTGGCCGAAGATCTCGTCGATGCCGTGACAAGTCACCAACAACTTGGGGCGATCCGATTGTGGACTGCCGAAGTATGTTCGGGTCCACACAAGCTGCAGCGGCGGACCTTCAGGGTTCTGTTTTGCGAGCTTGGGAAACTCGATCCGCGGCACATCCGCGGCTGCCTGTTCGATCGAAACCGCAGATCGATCGTAGAAGCTACGGTTTATTGCGGGCGTGATGATCTTCGGTCGAGTAAGTTCCGTCGACGGCATGGCGCAACCAGCAAGGAACATCAACGGGAGCCACAGCCAACAATATCGCTTTTCCATGATGCTGTAGCGTGGCACAGTAACGTCGGCCTTGCAAGTCACGATTATCCGCCCGTGCAAGCCGCTCGAAAGCCGTACGCCTTGGATGGCGGCGCACCATACGCGTGAACGTTTTCACACGGCTGTTCTCCCCTCTCCTGCTGGGAGAAGAGGGTTCTGTGGAATGTTTGAAGCTTCGTTTCCACAAGAGAGCGCGGGGCAAGCCCCGCGGCTAAATAACGTTGTGCCGGGCGCCGCGCACTGGCCAAGAGAGCAAATGGCACTGTTTCGCGGCGGTCCGGACGCGCAACGAGATTTGTGTTGCGATTCTGCAACATGCCACAAGATGGCACTTGACCCGAACCCAGCCGGGGTCATAATCCGCTGCGCGTAATCTCTGCGGGCGAAGGATTCGATGCTTTGCGACTCTTTACAGACCCATCTCGACTGTCTGTTGACCCGGTCAAGCCGGGAGCACTGTGGTTGCGCTCGCGTAGGCAAGCACATTTATTGTACAGCTGATCGGGTCGTCCCTATCCAATCAAGTGATCTATGAACCTGGTTGTATGGTTGTCTTGCGCTGTGGTAGCGGACTGTTCATCCTCCACCGCCGCTTGAGTTGATTGTCATGAGCTCTGAAAACGAGACCAACTTGTCGCGTCCATTGGCTCCGGAAGATATCCAGCGGACGATGTATGTGACTCCAACGCATGTCGTTGAGGAGCATTATCCGTTCTCCTGCGATGATGAGCCTTGGAAACCGGCCTCGCCGCGGCAGATGGTGTGGTTGCCGGAACATTCAGGTCGGCCGCTGAAGGTCGTCGAGGTTTGTTTGCCGTTCGTCCTTGTTGAGAAGGTCAACGGCAAACACTCCACGCTCGACGTGCGCCGACATCGTCTGGCGTTACTTACCCAGCGCTACGGCGACGCGGTCTTCGTGCACGCTAAAGCCGAACGAAAGGCTAAACAGTGCGGCCGACGACGACGTACCAAGAGGTGCTCGGATGACTAGGCTCTGTCGGAAAAGTCGGTGGGACGGGCGTCTCGCCCGTCTGAGAAACCGTGACGCACGGCCGAGACGGCCGTGCCACCGCAATCCCAAAGTTTTCCGACGGAGCCTAGAACAGGTCAGGTTTTTTCAATCTTCGCGGACCCGGTCACGGGACCGAGTTCGCTGCCCTTGGCCGATTCGTTCTTCAGCAGCCGTTCCAGATAGCCAATGTCGTAGTCCGCATTGATGAACGCGCGTTCGTCCATCAATCGGCGGTGCAGCGCAATCGTCGTCTTGACCGGCGCAATGCGGAATTCGTCCAACGCGCCGCGCATCTTGGCAATCGCAGCGTCACGATCCGGCGCGTGAACGATGAGCTTTCCAATCATCGAGTCATAGTGTGGCGGGATGCGATAGCCGCTGCGCACGTGACTGTCCACGCGCACGCCCGGACCTCCTGGGACTGCGAATTCCGTCACTAACCCCGGCTGGGGAATGAATCCACGATCCGGGTCCTCAGCGTTGATCCGACATTCGATGGCGTGGCCATTGACACGAATATCGCGCTGCTTGAAAGCCAACGGCTCACCTGCAGCGATTCGAATCATGGCCTTGACCAGATCGATCCCGGTGATCATCTCCGTCACAGGGTGCTCGACTTGTATTCGAGTGTTCACCTCGAGCATGTAGAAGTTCTGATCGCGGTCCATCAGAAACTCGACCGTGGCGGCGCCTGCATACTTGGCGCGACGAATCAGATCCGCAGCCGAGCGCGCTACCGCATCTCGCTTTTTCGTATCAACATCGGGAGCTGGAGCTTCCTCGATCAACTTCTGGTGACGCCGTTGAGTCGTGCAGTCTCGATCGAAGAAGTGAACGGCATTCCCGTGCTTGTCGCCGAGCACTTGGATCTCAACGTGCCGGGCCTGCTCGAGAAACTTCTCGATATAGACCTCCCCCTTGCCAAAGGCGGCCTCTGCTTCCTGGGCCGCCGCAGCGACTGCGCCGGTCAGCGCCGCCTCGTTATGGGCGATGCGCATCCCGCGTCCACCACCGCCGGCCGACGCCTTGACGATCACTGGATACCCGATCTTCTGGGCAAGCTTGATCGCCTCATGATCCGATTCAATCGGTTTGGTGGAGCCGGGAGAGATCGGCGTTTTCGACTCCTTCGCCATTCTTCGGCATGAGAGTTTGTCGCCAAGAAGCGCCATAGCCTCCGGGCTCGGACCTATAAATTCGATGTGACAGTCGCGGCAGACTTCAGCGAAGTGAGCGTTCTCTGCCAAGAATCCATACCCAGGGTGAATGGCATCGACGTTGGCAATCTCCGCCGCGGAGATAATCCGATCGACCCGCAAATACGAATCAGTTGCCGGCGCAGGACCGATGCAGATCGTCTCGTCGGCAAATACTAGCCATGGTCCGTCGGCATCACCTTGCGAATAAGCGCAGACCGTTTCGATACCCAACTCGCGAGCTGCGCGAATGATGCGCAGCGCGATCTCTCCTCGGTTGGCGATCAGGATTCGAGAGAACATGAGTTAGGATGGCATCATGGGATCATAGGATCATGGGATCGTGGCATAAGGGAACGAGTACAAACCGATAGAGGCGACGTAGGAGTTCCTTGACAACGATCGTTCACGCCAACAGACTCAATTCGGTTTCACGAGGAACAGCGCCTGACCAAACTCGATGGATTGTGCGTTTTCGACCATGATCTTCTCGATGGTGCCGGAGCACTCGGCTTTTATCTCGTTGAAGATCTTCATGGCTTCGATAAGACAAACGACGGTATCCGGATCGACCTGCGCACCGACGCGAACGAATGGAGGCGAATCCGGGTTCGCCGCGGTATAGAACGTCCCGACCATCGGACTTTCGATTTTCACAAGGCTGTCATCCGTAGCTGCGGCAACATCGGCGCTTGACGCAGTCGTAGTGGTGGAGGCGGCCGATGGAGTTGGCGCCGTTACGTTCCGCGCCTCCGGCGTGACAACGACCTCCGGTAACTGATGCACGCCGTGTCGCCGAAGCGTAACCTGCTCCTCAGAATCACGAAGATCGAGCTCAGTCAAGTCGTTGCCGACCATCAATCGCACCAACTCCTTGAGCTTGCGAATGTCGATCATGGTGTTGATCCTCTACCCGCCATGGCCGGCTCGATCACCATCTCGTCGGGGCGCTTGGGGTAGTCAGTCAATACACGACAACCATCGGACGTGATCACCACGTCGTCCTCGATGCGGACTCCGCCGATACCCGGCAAATATATCCCCGGCTCGACCGTCATCACCATGCCCGGCTCAAGCACGATGTCCGTGGCCAGGTTGTTGAAATACGGGTCTTCGTGGATATCCAGGCCAAGACCGTGCCCCAGCCCGTGGCCAAAATACTCGCCGTATCCAGCCGACTCGATAATCGCACGAGCCGCTGCATCGACCTCCGCACAAACTTTCCCAGGTCGGCAAGCGTCAATTCCCGCTTGTTGGGCCTCAGCAACGATATTGTAGATCTCGCGCACCCTTTCTGGGAACGCCCCAACCGCGAAGGTTCTGGTCATATCAGAGCAGTAGCCGTCGTAGATCGCCCCCCAGTCGATTAGCAAGGTGCCTTCTTCGATTCGCGTTTCACCGGTCAGGCTATGGATGATGGCGCTGTTGGTCCCGGTCGAGACGGCTGTGCCGAAACTCGGCCCACTTGCCCCGCGCATCTTCATTTCGTATTCGAGCACGGCGCAGAATTCGCGCTCGGTCATGCCGTGCTCAAGCTTGGGCAGTGCTGCACGAATCGCTTCACACTGAATCGCGCCGGCCCGCTCGATCGCGGTCAGTTCAATCTCGTCCTTGGTCATGCGCAACCGACCGACCAAGCCGACCGTGTCCAGCACTTGCCCCTGCGTCAAGGCAGCGGCGACCTTCGTCCGCGCCGAGACCGTCTGCCACTCAGACTGTATGCCGAGCTTGGAGACGCCTCTTGACTTGCATTGCGTTGCGACCGACTCTTCCAAGCGATGGCGCGTCCCCATGACGACGTCAGCCAAGCCTGTCCCCCGCCAGGGCTCAAGGAACTCGTCGTAGCGCGAATCGGTGATGATGGCCGCAACCGAGTCGGTCACCAGCAATACGCTGTCATCACCAATGAAGCCGGTCAGGTAATGGATGTCTTTGGGGTTCGACACGAGCAGCGCGTCGATCGGCTGCTCGGCCATCGCCTGATGCAAGCGCCGTTGGCGGCGCTGGCATGCTTGCATCAGTTGCTGTGGCAGCGACACATTGGACTTATCGGTCATAGCGGTCAGTATACCGCTGCCGCGAACGTGTCGCCATCTGTCGCGAAGTCGCCGGCTTCTTAGGGAATTATCCCCTTGACTCGGGAATTATACCCTTGACTCAGGGGATCGTGGTAAGTGCCCCCTATCGGTAGAAGTCGTTGTCCGTCACGCCGTCTTTCGGTGTGAGCTTGAACACGCGCCGGATGGAGGCGATCACAGCCTTCGGCTTCTCCTCGCCGTCGTTGTGGCACTTGATCGGGTGCTTGATCAACCCCCCATCGACAACGCCGAAGAGTATCCTGTGGGACCCCTTCCCACGTGCTTTGTCCTCATTGATTCCAAAGCGCCGAAGATTCTGGAGCAGTTTGCGGTATTTGAGGGGCCGATCCGACATCTACGCAAACTGTAGAGACCTAGCGTCGAATCTGGAAACACGGCTGGGCATGCGGATCGTCTTTCCGGGTGGCTTTCGGAAGCTCTTTGCCCTCGCGTATAGTTCCCAAATCTCAGGCGGGGCCGGACGGAAGATAGATCGCAGGTTGCCATCTCTCATGGCCTCCTCGATCTTGAGTCCGCATAACTCGACCACGCTGGAGATTGCGTCGAAGGCAGAGTCACCCTCAGCGACTACATCCATTTCGAGGCAGTGCGCGATCCACCACTGGCCTTCGCGGTACACCATTCCGCGCAGCTCATGCATTACCACTTTGGATTTCACTGGCGCGTCGTCTCTTTCCTACGAGGGGGCGTCCTAGCCTCACCTAAATATACCTTCTGATCGGCGAGGGCGGTATCCCTCAGAAGATAATTCGGACACCGATTGAGTAGGTCGCATTCACGGTTGCGCCAAATGATAGGCTGGCAAAGGGAATTATCCCGTCCACGCAGAAGATCGTGGCAGGTGCTCCAATCTGAGATTTTCGCGCACAGGTCCAAAATCAGGTGGTCTGCAAAAGGTTTCAATGTTCGAAAACGCCCATTTGCCAGAATCAGGTGCTGCCCAACTTGCCTAGATTCACAATTCTCCCCAACCTCTTGACTCAAAACGCAGCGATGGCACAATCTACAGGCTGCCGCGTCACGACGGAGGGGGGGTAAATGAAGTGGTCCGATAAGCCCCTGAGATATGAAACACACGCCCTGAAACGGATGCAGGATCGTGGAGTCAGCCGAGAACAGGTCACGAAGACCGTCCGCCGGCCATCGACCAACCGGCTAGCGCGGCGTGAGGGCGCTAAGAGGCTGGAACGGAAGTTGTCCAAGCGAAAGCGACTGGCTGTTATCGTCGAAGAGGAAAAGGACTTCATCCGAGTGGTATCCGCCTTTTGGCTTTAGGTAAGAGAATGGGACGATCAGGCGAACCTTTGGGCTTTGAACTCTCGGTCAGTGCCAGGAATGATGGCACGCTAGAGGCTATGTATGTCAGGTTCTCTAACCGCAAGGTCGCAAGAACTGATGAGGTCATCGAGGACGTTCTGCTCGTAGACCTCGATAGTCGCAATGAGCTTGTTGGGATCGAAATCCTCGCTCCAGTAAAGCTTTCAGTGGTTGCTGGGATCGTGGAAAAGCCAATGCGAGCCTCATTTCGAAAATTCATTCGGAGCGCCGCGCCAAGCGACTTGGTTCACACCTAGGCGCGGCCTGGGTTGGGCAAGGCTGGGATTGGCCTCCCACTGCATCGCATCGCTCGGCGTCGCGCCACAGCACAAGGCAGCGCAACGAAAGCGCCCCGGTCGTTCGGCCGGGGCGCTTTTATCTTGGGAAATTATCCCGTTCTTAGCCGGGTCTGTCCCAAATGTCCCTGTTTCGGAGCGCAATCGGCGCGTCGAAGATCTCTTTGAGCACCACCAGACGGCGCAAAAGTTGCGGGGTGATGGTCCGAGCATCAAGGGATAAGAAGGGCCTGCTAGCCGCCTTGGGACGGGCGGATGCGGCGGGCTTAGCGTGCAAATCCACAAGTCGTTTCCGTTCAACTGGTTGCGCCGCGGGCTTCTTGCTTACCGTACGACGCGGCACCGGTTGTGGGCGAGTCTTTCTCGTGACCGACGGCCGAGCTGGGGCTGGTCGAGTCACAGGCCTCTTCGGCTGCGGAGCAGGGGCACGGAAAGCGGATGGGCGCGTGGCAGGTGTAGCTGAAGAGGCTGGACCGATGCGGGCCTGTGACGTGGAAACGGCAGACCGCCGCTGCTCGGACCGACCGCGTAGCTCCTCCAATTGAGCCTGGCGACGGGCAGCCAGCTGTTCCAATCGGCTCGAACCGGGGCTAGAGGGGGGGCGGGACGCAGCGCTGCGCTGCGTGGGGCTACCAAGTCGATCCAACCCTTGCTGCCGCTGCTTGCGTGCCTTCTGGTTTCGCTTCTGCAGGATCGGACCGATCACGTTGGCCGCGATAATGATCAAGAATACAAGCCAACCGAAATTCTTCATGCGATACCACTCTGTCTCGCAGCTCGAGCCGTGTTCTACGAACGGACAGTGACCGAAACCGCAATCAGCGGCGCCTTTCGCGTTTGCAACTGTTTGATGACCGCGTAAGTTCCGAAGATCGCGCCGGACCACACCAGATCAGCAATCAACTTCTTGGCAAGGAATGGCAAGGCCAAGCCGTAACACGTCAAGAGGCCGTCCAATGTTTGGGGGTAATAACTCGATCCGAGCCACACCGCAAAATTCGTCGCCACGTAGAAGATCATCGCTGCGACCAAAGCGCTGCCGCCTACCCGAACAGGGCTAAGACGCTTCTTCAACAGTGGTGCGAACACTAACGGGAATAGGAGCGCAACATAGATCGTGATCCTCAGACCCAGCGGTGTGGTCTCTAGGAAGGCATCGGAAATGAGCATGATTCCTAAAGGAACGGTTGCGGCGACAACTCGTCGGCGAAAGAAGAAACCTGCAAATAAAGCAATCGCTGCCACAGGTGTGAAGTTACTCACATGGGGCAATAGTCGACATGCGATTCCAAGCACCAAGAGCACCAAAAACACATCGAAGATTCGCGGGGTGAGGTTCCGACGGAATACCGAATGGTCTTGCATCAAATGTGCCCTCATAACTCGCCAAGACTATCGTAGCACCGGAAATTCAGATCGGACGGTCAGGATCTCTAGGAGTTGATCGACCCATCATCGCCATGCCCTATTGGACTGGGCTTGATACCGGGCCGTCAAGTCCAGAATCGGCGTGAACCGATTTACAAATCGGCTGTTGGCGTCCACAGACCGGAATTCGGCTCGCCGCTTGACCAAAGTGGGTCGCCGCTCGTACATTGCCCTACGGGCAGCGATACAGTGGCGATCATATAAAGGCCCACCTCATGTCACTGCTGACCGATCTGAAAAACCGATTTCTACGAAGGAAGCAGCCCGTGGTTGTTGACCTCACCCAAACGCAGGCTGGCGGGCTTGCCGCCGAGGCGGTCCAAGCGGCTGAGCCATCTCAGTCGTCTGCCGTCGCGCAGACCGCTGAGCCCAAGTCCGCCAAGATCAAACCATCGCCTGCGCCGCGCCGATCCAACGACGACATCGCCTCGGCCCTGCGCGAGATCACCGAGCGCGTCGACACGCAGTCCGAGCAGATGCGGCAACTGGTCCAGTTGCAGGAGCAAGTTCCGCGTGCACTGGACACGTTGGGTAACGTCAACCGCCACAACGCACAACTCGTCGAGCTATCTACGGATCAACTCGAGAGTTCCAAGTCGCAATACTCCAGCCTCAATACTGCACTCGGCCAAATCAAGGGATCATCCGAACACCAGATCGAAGTGCTCGGTCTCATTCAGCAACAGACCGACGCCACAACGCGTTGTGTGCGCGAGATCGTCGAGTCAATGGAAACCATCAATCGAGGTCTCGCTGAGATTTCGGACAATGTTCGCGGGGCGGTCGACATGATCTCGGTTCTGGATCGATCCGGCGAAGATGCCCAAAGCAGGCTTGGCGATTTTGTGGCCAAAACTCAACGATGGACAGTCCTAGCCATGGCTGGTTGCGCTGCGGCTTCGATCCTTGCGGTCATCGTCGCCGCCGTCGCGCTCATCCAACGAACGGGCGGATAGGAATATCTCACCGCAGAGACGCAGGGGACGCAGAGAAGGAATCTGGCTAAGACACAGACAGTAGCTGAGAGGTGCTAGCTGAGGGACGAGCATTTCTACGGCGTTCTATTCTCTGCTCTTTCACTATCCCTGTCTTTCCTCTGCGATCTCTGCGTCTCTGCGGTGAATCTTCTTCTGGTTGAGCTATGCCGTGCTGATGAGTTGGGTTTGCGTGAGTCGTTGATACAGATCGCAGTTGCGCAATAACGCCTCGTGTTTTCCATCGGCGATGATGCGCCCCGAATCCATCACGATGATCCGGTCAGCGTTGAGCACTGTTGAAAGTCGATGCGCAATGAGCAACGACGTACGCCCCTGGCAGAATTCCGCCAGCGCCTGGTTGATCAGCGATTCAGACTCCGCATCGATTTGGCTCGTTGCTTCATCAAGTATGAGGATCGTTGGGTCGCGCAGGATCGCCCGGGCGATCGCCAACCGCTGGCGCTGTCCGCCGGAAAGCGACGCACCTTGCTCGGCGATGTTGGCTTCGTATCCGCCGGGGATATCGAGTATGAATTCTTCAGCATGAGCACGTCGCGCAGCATCGATGATCTGCTCCCTCGGCACCAAGCCCGCGCCGAATGCGATGTTCTGGGCGATCGTCCCGCGAAACAGAACCGTCTCCTGCGTTACGACACCGATCTGTCGCCGAAGGCTCTTGAGGTTTACCGAATTGATATCGACTCCGTCGATGAGCACCCGACCGGCCTTGGGTTGCAGTAGCCGCGGAATCAAACTTACCAAGGTTGTCTTGCCCGAACCGTTGGGGCCGACAATCGCCACACGCTGGCCGTGCTCAATCGTGAGTGACACGTTCTCCAGGGCGGGGCGATCCGCACCGGGATAGATCATCGTGACCGCATCAAGTTCGATCGAGTTACTGTGGGCCGACAGCTTGGGCCTCTTCATCGCGTGCGGCGCTTCGCGCTGTTCGGCCAAGATATCGGCCAGGCGACGGGCCGGCGCCGATGCGGCTTGCATCTCGTTGACCAACCCCGCCAGTGGTCGAAACGACGCCCCCGCAACCGCAAGCGCGCCCAGCGCGAGGATGAATTTTTCAATCGGCAAGTTGCCCGCAATGATCAGCTTGGCCGCCGCAACCGCCAGCCCTCCAATAACCAACACCGCCAGTGTCTCAGCCAGCGGTGCTGTTAGCGCCCGCGCGGTTCGCACACGTAATTCCGCGGATACGACCTTCTTATTGATTCGGTGAAACCAATTTCCCGCCTGGCGTTCACCGGTGTTCACCTTGACCGCGCGCAAGCCGTGCAGCGTTTCCGTCGCTATGCGCAATAACCCTTCTTGTGCTTCAAGTGCCCCGCGCGTTCCACGACGAATTCGCTTGCCGAGTTTGCGCAGCACGATCATCATCAGTGGAGCAGCGACTATCGCCGCGAGCGTCAACGGCCAATGGATGATCAACGCAGCGATGAACGCAGCAATCCCCTTGAGCACGTGCGTTACGGACTTGCTGACCAGGGCGATCAGGCCACGCTGCAATTCGGCCGCATCGCGGATCATGCGCGCGATGAATTCGGACGGCCCGCGCTGAATGACCCGGGTCAACGGCATGTGAATGACATGGTGAAATACGTCCCGGCGGACGCGCGCGATCGTGGTCGTCGCCAGCGTTTGGCTGATGTATTGGTGCATGAAGTTGGCGATGCCGCCGAAGACTGTGAGGAAGGCGATGACGCCGATGATCAGCAGCACACCCTGGAAGCGGTCGGTCGGGAGCTGATCAATCAGACCCTGTGGGATGGTGAGCCAATGTTCTTTTTGGTTGAAGGCCTGGGCCTGAGCCACAAGCGAGTCGTCCTCAAGGATCGACTTGAGCATGGGCCCGAGACTGAGCAGTCCCACGCCGAGCCCGCCTGCGGAAATCATGGCAAAGACAAACGCCCACGCCACGATCGCGCGGCGGCGGAACATCTGTCGGGCGAAGAACCAGAAGGCGCTCATGGGCAATAGTATTGTCGGTTCGAGGGGATTGGTACAGCGAGCGAAGGGTTAGTAGCGAGCCGCGGCGTCCCCGCCCGCGGTTGGCGTATCAGTTGAGAATGCTGACGTCGCGCAATGTAGAGTGCACGGTATGCGATCGACAACCGGGCTCGGGGACGAGCCGGCTCGCTGGCTCTATTGATAGAGTTTTGCGAAATCTCGCCAGAATGTTGGGTAGCTCTTACTCACACAGGCGGGGTTTTCTATCGAGATTCCCGGTCGTGCCAGGCCGAGGACGCCGAACGCCATCGCCATGCGGTGATCGTTGTACGTCTCGATAACGACGGGATCGTTGTGGCGAGTCGAGGGGTCGATCGTAATCGAGTCGTCCGTGGTTTCGATCGTGCAGCCGATCTTGCGCAACTCGTTGGCCAGCGCCGCAATGCGATCGGTTTCTTTGTGGCGGAGTGTGTGGAGACCGGTGAGTGTGGACGGACTAATTGCCATTGCCAACACTGTGGCGAGAGTCATCGCCCCATCAGGCATTGTGGAGCAGTCACACGCAATGCCCTTGTACTTGGCCAAACCGCCCAACAAAATCTCATCTCGACCAAAATCCGGGAAATCGGCCAACTGACACAATTCGCGAACAGTCTCAAGATCAGGCTGCCACAATGCATGGCCGATCCCGTAAACGAGGTACTCAGCCTTTGGCGTGAGGACGGTCGCAGCGCACCAATAGGCGGCACTACCTGCATCACAGTCCACGAAGAATTGACTACTTTTCAAGTCCTGATGTGGCAGCTCCACACTATCCGGCATAGCTTTGCGCGACGGTGGTCGCGAGAATATGTCTCGCTTTCGCCTGCGCTTTTCCTGAAGAGACCAGTCTCGAAGCGTGTCAAGTGTGAGGATGACGTAGGCGGAACTTGTCACCGGCTCCTCGAATTTGACTTTTATCCCACTAGGAAGAACTGAGGCCACGAGCATTAGCGCGGAGATGAACTGACTGCTCGCAGTACTTCCGATCTCAATCTCACCACCCGTAAACTCCGTACTCGGCACCACGCGCACCGGCAATCTTCCCTCCTCCTCCACATACTCAATCGTCGCGCCGAGTTTGCGCAGCATGTCTACGCCCTCGGCGATCGGCCGCTCGCGCATTCGTTTTGAACCATCCACAACGACCGGCTCGGCGGCCAGGCACGCGCAAGCGATCATGAATCGCGTCGGAGCGCCGCCGTCGCCGAGGTTGACGGCGCCGCCGCGCGGAAATCGGCCGTTCACGCCCTTGATGTGGACATCGGCGCCATCCCAGCGAGCCTCAGCCCCGAGCGTGCATAGCGCATCGAGCAGTTTGTCGGTGTCATCGGCGCGCAGCGGCCGAATGATCTTCGATTCCCCATCGGCCAGCGCCGCCAGGACATACGCCCGGCAGGTGATGCTCTTACTACCGGGGGGCGTGATCGTGACGTCAAACGGCTTCGATAATGGCTCGATCGGCAGCGGATCGGGCAGCTGGTCCAATGGCAGCGTGTAGTCGATCACGAGACGATCATAATCCCAGCGAGCCGCGGCGTCCCCGCCCGCGGCCGATCGCCGTCAAGAGTTCGATTCTTGCAATGCGGACGTCGACCGGGCTCGCTACAACGGTGGGTCAAGCCCACCGGCTAAACCTATTCCTTGCGGAACACCGCGACCACATCCTTGATCGGGATCACGAACAGGCGATTGTCGCCCTCGAAGTCGACGGGAATGCTGTTCTTGGGGTTAAACAGCACGCGGTCGTACTGCTTGATGGGGTAGTCGTCATCGTTGTCCACTTGCGCGCTGACCGCCACGATCCGTCCGGTCAACGTGGGAATCTCGATCTTGTCCGGCAGATGGATGCCGACCTTCGTCACCTTCTTGTCCGCATCTTTGCGAATCAGTACGCGATTCCCGATCGGTTCGACGGTTTCGATCGCCCCGGTTGAGGATTTCGTCTTGGCCATGGCGTTTACATCATAGATCGAAGCGTCATGGCATGCGCATGTGGGGTCGCGCAGTCGGCTGACGGCGCGGAGAACGGTTGATAGCACTGCTTCGTCGAATCATCTTCAGCCGGCGCGCCGCGCAGCCGAGATAACTACTGTCAGCGAATGCGACCGTGATCGTCGCCATTTCCGCCAAGAATTGCGGGATATAGCAAGCCGTTCATCCACGAGTGGCAGCGGGTCCAGGCCTGCTGCCCTTCTTTTTTTGGCTTGCGGCAAGCCCTAAGGGGTTGGCCGGGCAGACAATCCTAATTATGATGCAGTGGTCCGCTTTGGTCACCCGTCTCTATGGCCTACACTCACGACGGGTTCTGTTAGAGGAGCGAGATCGTCATGACCACTGCAAGCACACCCTCATCGCTGCCGAAGACCGCCGCCGATCCGCTGCGATTGATCGACATTGATCACCTGCGGTTTTACGTCGGCAACGCCAAGCAGTCCGCGCAGTTTTATGCCCATACCTTCGGCTTCACGATCGATCAGGTCGCCGATCTGACCACGGGCAGCCGCGATGAGGCCAACTACCTGCTCACCCAGGGCAATATCCGCATCATCCTCACCAGCGGGCTCAACCACGACCACGAAGCCAACGAGCACGTCAAGCGCTATGGCGACGGCGTGCGATCCATCGCTTTCACCGTCGATGATGCTGAAGCGGCGTACAACCAAGCGATCAAGAACGGCGCGGACTCCGCCTTGGAACCTGTCACGTCTTCCGATAGCAGCGGCGCGATCACCAAGGCCTCCATCAAAACCTATGGCCGAGTCCTTCACACGTTCGTCTCCCGCAGCGGTGCGTACTCATTGGAGAACATTCGCAACGGCGCCCTGATCAGCCCCATCTTCGCCAAGGTCGAGAACTTTGCGCTCAACGAGTACAACAAAGCCAACCCATGCGGGCTGATGTACGTCGATCACTGCGTCGGCAACGTCGAGCTGGGGAAGATGGACTATTGGGTCAGTTGGTACGAAAACGTGCTGGGCTTCAAGCTCTTCAAGCACTTCGATGATAAGGACATCTCCACTGAATACTCCGCGCTGATGTCCAAGGTGATGGACTCAGGCTATGGCGTGATCAAATTCCCTATCAACGAGCCGGCCGAGGGGAAGCGCAAGAGCCAGATCCAGGAATATTTGGATTGGCACGACAACACGCCGGGCGTGCAGCACGTCGCCTTCCGCACGGACGATGAGTTGGAATCGGTAACCGAACTTCATCGGCGTGGCGTGGATTTCCTATACGTGCCCAAGGAGTACTACGGCGATGTGTGGCAACGCGTGGATGCGATGCTGCGCGAGCACGGACACGATCCGGTCAAGGAGGATCACGATCGGATCAAGGAGCTGGGCATTCTCGTAGACGCGGATGATGAGGGGTACTTGTTGCAGCTCTTTACCAAGCCGTTGCAGGATCGCCCGACGCTGTTCTTTGAGATCATCTGCCGACGAGGGAGTCAGAGCTTCGGCAAGGGAAACTTCAAGGCGCTGTTTGAGAGTTTGGAGCACGAGCAAGCGCGGCGCGGAAATTTGTAGATTTAGCACTCCCCCATTTAGCCGCGGGGCTTGCCCCGTGTCCTCCTGGCTGTGCGTGGCACCCGGCTGTCGGTCGCCGTTCGCGTGGTCACTGAAGTGACCACGCCTCGGCACTGACAGCGGAGCGAAGCGGAGTCGTCAGTGCGATCGTAAGTGGTCGTTCGGCACGCACGACTCGAAGACTTGCTGTGCGTGGCACCCGATCGAGTGACACCGTTCCTCAGCTACCGAAAGCGGATTCGGCGAGGTCGATCGCTCGGCCTAAGGCGGCTGCTTTGTTTACGGTTTCTTCGAACTCGCGCTGGGGCACGGAATCAGCGACAATGCCGGCCCCGGCTTGAAGGTGTACGGTCCATTGTCCAAAACTTGTCGGCGTAGTCGGAATCACCATCGTCCGCAGGGCTAAAGCGATATCCATATCACCGCCAAAGCTCACAGCGCCGATTCCGCCGGCATAGGGTCCACGGCGTGTCGGCTCGAGCTCATCAATGATCTGCATGGCCCGAACCTTGGGCGCACCGCTTACGGTGCCTACTGGAAGCGTTGCGCGCAGCGCATCCCATGCGTCAAGGTCGCTGCGCAGCGGGCCGGTGATCGTCGAACTCAGGTGCATTACGTGGCTGTAGCGCTCGACATCCATCACACGGTCCAAGGTGACCGCCCCGGCATCACAGACTCGTCCCAGATCGTTGCGACCCAAATCCACGAGCATGACGTGCTCAGCCCGTTCCTTCTCATCAGCAAGTAGCTCGCGCTCCAGGGCCAGGTCTTCATCCGGCGTCCGACCACGCCGTCGTGTCCCGGCCAGGGGGCGATTCGTGACCACCCCGCTATCGACTCGGCATAGGATTTCAGGACTCGCCCCAACCATGATGGAACCCGACGCTTGCAGATAGATCATGTACGGGCTGGGATTGACGATGCGCAGCGCTCGGTATATCTCAAATGGATCAGCGGTGGTCTGTCGCTCGAAACGCTGGCTCAGCACGATCTGAAATGCGTCACCGGCCGCAATGTACTCCTTGCACTTGCATACGGCCGACTCGAACTGCTCGCGCGTAAAGTTGCCGGGCATCGGCGCAGCAGGGGACGCTCGGAGGTCCAGCTGAATCGCACCCGCCGGCAGCGGTGTACCGCTCGTCATCAGTCGGTGCGTAAATTCTTCGAGCTGATCGCATCCGGCGCGATAGGCGTCGTCCACCGATTGGTGTTCATCTATTACGACGTGACAGATTGCATAGAGGATCTTGTCCACGTGGTCGAACACCACCACTTGCCGATACAGGCCAAAGTGCATATCGGGCAGCCGGCGATCGTCTTTGGGCGCGGCGGCGAACGGCAGCTTGTCCGGCTCGAGGTAGCGCACGGTGTCGTACCCGGCATAGCCGACCCAGCCGCCGGCGAACGGTGCGATGGGCCGATGCCCAGTGGCTGAGTCCGGCGTCACGAGACGCCAGGATTCCGTGAGCCGCTTGGGCACAACCAATGGGTCGGGCTCGGTGGTGGTCTGGGTATTGCCGCGAATATGATCGATCACGGTCACTTGGTGTTGGTGAGCCAATACTTCCACGACCGGCTGGGCCCCCAGGAATGAGTGGCGCCCGAGGGTGTTGCCGTTTTCGACCGATTCGAGCAGGAAACTCGGGGCTGTTCGTTCATCAGCGGCCACCAATCGGCGATAGGCCAGTACCGGCGTGAGATGATCGCTCATCACCCGGCTCACGAGCGGGATAAGATTGCCCTGCTCGGTGAGTCGGCGGAAAGATTGAATATCCATAGGGCTCATGACGGATCAGTGTACGTGTGCAGCGAACCGGGTATCTGCCGGTAGACACGGATCGGTGGAATCGGGCCTAGGCTTTGGAACCTCAATGAATTCAGAATCCCCAAGTTCAAACGGCCAGTCGATCGTCGCTGATCTCCGCAAGCTCAGCAAGACGTACTTCAAGCCGGACGGTACGCCGCTGGTCAAGGCGCTGCGTGAGGTTGATCTTCAGATCGAGACCGGGCAGTACATAGCGATCATGGGGGCCTCAGGCTCAGGCAAGAGCACCTTGATGAACATGCTCGGTTGCCTGGATCGACCGACGACCGGCTCGTACCTGCTGGACGGGCGGGATGTTTCGGGCATGGACGATGATGAGCTGAGCCGGGTACGCCGAGAGAAGATCGGCTTCGTCTTCCAGGCTTTCAACCTGATCAGCCAACTCAACGCGATCGAGAATGTCGAGGTGCCGCTATTCTACGACGGTGTTCATCGCCGCGAGCGGAACCGCCGGGCCGCCGAACAACTCGAAGCGGTAGGTCTGGGCGATCGCCTGACACATCGGCCACCGGAGCTGTCCGGCGGCGAACAACAACGAGTCGCCATCGCCCGAGCGCTGATCAACGATCCGTCAATCATCATGGCGGACGAGCCGACCGGCAACCTCGATTCCAAGACGGGGGCAGCCATTTTGGGACTGTTGGGCGATCTTCACCAACGCGGCATGACGATCATTGTGGTAACACACGATCTGCGTGTCGCTGATCAATGCCAGCGCATCATCAAACTGGCGGACGGCGAGATCGAAAGCGACACGCTTCAGGGGTAGCGCTCAACGATTGTGGGGTGCAGTTGGAAGCAGCACACACGACTCGCGAACTCGCTGTGCGTGGCACCTGCGCCCCCTGTTATTTAGCCGCGGGGCTCGCCCCGCGCTCTTCTGGCGAACCGACGAGTCTTCTTCGACGCCTCAGCTGCGGTCAAACCGATATCACTTGACGTATGCGGGTGCTGGGCATCGATCCTGGATTGGGTCTCACAGGCTACGGCTGCCTTGAATTGGCCGAGGGTAAAGACGAGCCGCGCCTCATCGAGGCCGGGGTTCTGCGTCTCAAATCCAAAGCTCCGATGCCCTATCGACTCGCGCAATTGCACGAGGATCTCACCAGCGTTATCGAGCAACTTCAACCCGACTTGATGGTGGTCGAGCAATTGTTTTCCCACTATCGCCATGTCCGCACGTCCATCCTGATGGGTCACGCCCGCGGCGTCGTATTGTTGGCGGCTCAGCTAAAGGGCGTTGAACTAGACGAGCTTCTACCGACCGAGGTCAAGAAAGCGATCACCGGCCACGGCCACGCCAGCAAAATCCAGATGCAGCAGGCGATCATGGTCCAATGCGGTCTGTCGGAGCTTCCCAGTCCGCCGGACGTCGCCGACGCCATCGCAATCGCCCTGTGCGCCGCGCGGCGCTTGGCACTACCGCATGAGGTCGTCGGATGACGAGCCCCGCTCCAACGCCGTTGTTTTCTATCGCGTGTTTTGTGATCGCTTCCCTGCTCGGTGCTGTGGGCCAGTTTCTGTACAAATCGGGTGCGGACAAAGCGACCGACACGGTCTGGGGGTATCTACTGAATTGGCGCATCTTGGCTGGAGTCGTCAGCTATATCGCCGTCATGGTGCTTTTCGTCGCGGCGTTCAAGCGAGGCGGCGCCTTGACGGTGCTGTATCCGATCTATGCCACGACGTTCATCTGGGCTGCGCTGATCGCGCTGGCCGCCTACGGGATTCCAATCAAGTTGGTGAACGTCGCAGGAATGGCCCTACTGATCGTCGGCATGTACCTTATGGGTCGAACGTGACGGATCCTTTGTCACATCGTCCAGGCGAACGACGCCCGATCGCAACGCGGGATCGGCGGGTCGCACAGCAACTTGCGACATGGCTAGCCCGACGACACGTCTCACCAAATCACATTTCGGTTCTTGGGATGATCGCAGGAATCACCGCCGGTGTCTGTCTCGCGGCAACTGCATACACACCCGCCGTGACGACCAGGGCAGCGTGGCTACTGGCGGCGTGTCTGGTTCAGGTGCGACTGCTGGCAAACATGTTTGACGGCATGGTGGCGATTGAGAAAGACCGCCAGTCTCCGCTCGGTGAGCTTTACAACGAGATCCCGGATCGGGTCTCGGACGTCTTCATCTTGATCGGGCTGGGGTACGCGACGGGCGGCGATATCATGCTCGGCTACGTGGCGGCCTGTTTGGCAATCTTTGTGGCCTACGTCCGAGCCATGGGCGGCATGGCTGGAGCCGGTCAAGTCTTCTGCGGTCCCATGGCTAAACCGCAGCGCATGTTCGTTGTGACTGTCGTTGCACTGTACTGCGCGCTGACGCCTTCAAGTTGGCAACCAACTCTCGCTGAAGGACCGGGCTGGGGCGTATCGGCCGCAGGGCTGGCCGTCATCATCCTCGGCTGTGCATTGACCACTGTTCGTCGGCTGCGACGCATCGGCAGGTCACTTGCGGAGTCGGTCCCATGACCCATGAAACACGGGAGCGCCTCTTCGGCTACGCACACGCATTTGACGACCCGGTCACGGTAGGAATCATTGTCGGCGTGGTCGGGGCGCTGGTCGCCGCGGCGCCGCTCATGGTCATCGTGTTTCGTTTGCGCCACGTCGAGCAAGCGCAGCGCGACGAGCTGTGGAAGCGCTACCGTTCGTGGCTGGTCTTAGCCCCGTTGATGTTCGTGCCGGTGCTGATCGGCGCCGCCGCGACCATTGCCGCGATCGCCATCTTGAGCATCTTGTGCTATCGCGAGTTCGCGCGCGCGACCGGGCTGTTTCGTGAAAAGGTGGTCAGCGCTACGGTGGTGATCGGCCTGGCGTTTATCACGTTCGCCGTGGCGGACCATTGGTACGGCTTCTTCATGGCCTTGGGACCCCTCGGTGTCAGCGTCATCGCCGCCGCCGCGATCCTCGCCGATCGACCCAAGGGCTACATCCAGCGGGTCGCGCTGGGAACGTGGGGGTTCCTCTTGTTCGGCGTCGGCCTTGGTCATCTTGGGTATATGGCCAACGATGTTGACTACCGGCCGCTGATCCTGACCATTCTGCTGTGTGTTGAAGCGAACGATATCTTCGCCTATCTAGCCGGGAAATCGATCGGTCATCGCAAGCTCATCCCGAATACAAGTCCCAATAAAACGCTGGGCGGGGCACTGGGCGCAATCGTGCTAACCACCGCGCTGTACGCGCTGCTGGGACATTTCCTGTTTGGGGGGTCGGTGCTCGCCTCTCCGGTACACTTGGTGGGTCTTGGTTTGATAATGAGCGTGGCGGGCCAATTCGGCGACCTGATGCTCTCGTCGCTGAAACGCGACCTTGGCGTCAAGGACATCGGCGTCACGATCCCAGGCCACGGCGGGCTACTGGACCGCTTCGACAGCCTTATTCTCGTGGCCCCGGCCGTGTACCATTACGTGGGGTATTTCCAGGGCTTTGGGCTCGATCAGGAGATGCGGATCATCACTGGAGGCTAGCGAATGGACCAGTGGCGGCTTGAGCCGGCGCGCGACCTGGGACTCCCCACCGGTCAGCGACTTCGCAGCCTTCAGCGCGAAAGCGGGTTGATCGAAACGCTGGCAAGATTCGGCTGGTGGTCGACTGTTCGCACCTATCTCACCTTGGCCCATCGGCTCTCGATTACCGGTCGGGAACATATCCCCACCGCGCCGCCGTTCGTCTTGGTAGCCAATCACAACAGTCATCTCGATACGCTTGTACTTGCGGCATCGATGCGGCGGCTCCTTTGGGATCGCGTGTTTCCTATCGCTGCCGGTGATACGTTCTTCGAGACGCCGATCGTGGCGGCGTTCGCGGCCGGGCTGCTCAACGCACTTCCCATGTGGCGACGCAACTGCGGTTCGCACGCCCTGCGGGAACTTCGCCAGCGACTGACAAGCCAACCGTGCGCATACATTCTCTTCCCGGAGGGCACCCGCAGCCGCACTGGGCAGATGAGCCGTTTCCGACCCGGCCTTGGGATGGTCGTCGCAGAATCGCCCGTGCCGGTGGTGCCCGCATTTGTAAGCGGGACATTCGCCGCTCTCCCTCCAGACCGAAAGCTACCCCGGCCGAAGAAGATCAATGTCATCATCGGTGAAGCGTTAGATTTCTCTAAGGTCCCCAATACACGCCAGGGGTGGAACATCGTCGCCCAAGAAGCCGAGGCTGCCGTAACCAACCTTTCGCGTGGGATCACTCATCCACCGGAGAAGCCCGACGCAGGATGAGGGTTACTTCAGTCCCGCGCGGCGGGACGTGATCGGTGCGCACCTCCCAGCTCGGCGGCTGCACGGCATCTTGATCTGCGATAATTCGTGAGAAACCGATCACCTCATCGCCGAAGGTGACGAGTCCGATGATCGAGCCGGTCAGGTTGGCGACGTAGTGCTCGCCCGGTCCCATCCACTCAGGGTTCTCTTGGAAGGCTGAACCACCGAACACCCAGGGCTCGTCAGGGAATTCGTGTTGGCCGGCGTGATCCTGAATCCAGGTGCTGATCGGCGTCTGGACCGCGTCGCCGGTGGAATTTTGATATCGAACGAGCACGTCAAGCCGCTCCCCGGTGGGTCGGGTGAATATCAGCTCGTCGTCGACGTAGCTCCAGGTCCCGGGTGATCCGGGTTCGAATCCGGCCAGGAGCAGCGCGGCATGAACCTCACTGGGTTTGGCCTTTACGACGACGAGCGATTCATGCTCGCGCGAATTGGGCGAACACGCGATTTGCTCAAGCCAACCCGCCTCGAGACAGGTCGATGCTTGAACTTCCACCGTTGCTTGGTCGGGTCGTACGACGAGGCCGGGGAATGGTCTGAGCTCGAGTGGAGGCTGGGCACACCCTTGCAGCCCAACTGCTGCGACGATTGCTAAAGCGACCTTGTGAAACGCGCGGCACATTCGCACAAAAACACCAGCCAAAAAAAGGCCCGGTAGGGGACAAGCCCCATACCGAGCCCTTCCGGGGGCAAATTAGGTAGAAGAAGTATACCAGTCGGCCCAAGGCATGCAAGAGCCCCAAAGAAGAACGCCAAGTGAGCCCTAGAGCAGTTTAAACGATCATGTCGCGTCACAGCAGGGCACAAATGAGACTAAGTCCCATTAGAATGGCGATAAGTCCCATTTTCTATGGGGGCACGACTCGTTATGGAAGCTCAACTTGCAGCGATCAGTCCGTCGAGACCGGCGAATCTATCGGGGCGTTCGACAAACAACACACGCAACCGCTACGTCTTCGTTGAGCCTGCCCTAGCGGTTGGCTGGTGGGTTCGGATAGCCCGGAGCGGCCGCCTCGTCGAACCGCATCGGCAGCCGGCCTACGATCGCCTCGACCCAACGGCATCCTCGCGAGACCGTCATGATCGAGCTGACCCGCCGTGTGCGATTTTGCGTCTCTCAGGCCCCCGAAGCCTCCGACGGAGGCTCTGACCGCCCAGCGGCCGCCTACGCCGGTTGGCCGGGGATGATCGGCGTTGGGGCGTTCTATGAACTGGAAGTTACCTGCCGGGGCGAGCCGTGCCCTGAAACAGGCTACCTACTGAATATCTCCAGCATTGATGCAGCGGTGCAGGCCACAGCGATTCCCACGATCCAGAAGATCTTTCGCGACCGCTCGGAGCACGACCCGGGCCGGGTGCTGGCGGATATCTTCAGGGCTGTCAAGTCGAGGCTTGACCCAACAGTCGTGGCGATCCGGTGGTGGCTGAGCCCCTACTATTCGGTCGCCATTGAGGCATCGACTATGGATCGCGTATTGATCAGTCAGCAGTTCGAGTTCTCCGCAGCCCACCGTCTGCACAGTCCGGACCTGGACGAGGCGGAAAACCGCCGAACCTTCGGCAAGTGCAATAACCCCAGCGGACACGGCCACAACTATCGCTTGGAGCCGATCGTCTCCACACCGCTCCCTGCGACCGATGGCCCTGCGGCCTTTGATCTGCGACACCTTGAACAGATTGTGGACGAGACGGTCATCCAGCGTTTCGACCACACGCACCTGAACCTCGACACAGTCGAGTTCGCGCAGCTCAACCCGACGGTCGAGCACATCGCGAAGGTTTGCTACGACCTTCTTCAGCCGCGGATCGCCGACGCGGGCGGCTGGCTGGAGCGGGTTCGGGTCTGGGAGACGGAGAAATCAAGCTGCACCTACCCGGCCGATGGTGGCCGGCGGTAGCGGCGTCGCTTGGTAGTGCTACCCTATCTGGCTCGGTGATTCGCATCGGCCGCGGACCCGCAGCACATAGAGATACCACCATGCGACAGACTATTAGCCAACTCGTACTCCTGTTGCCACTCCTGCTCGGGTTGGCAACTCAGGATCCGCCCCAGCCGCCCCAGGATGAAAACGAGCAATTCCAGACCCTAAGCGGGAGCTTCGCGAAGCTCCGGCAGTCATTGTCGGCGCTGGGCGGCATATCTGACGAGAACCGCGAAATCGTTCACGCGCTACGGCTGCGATTCACCGAGTACAACAACGCGAACCCCGACCATGATCGGGGCATTGCCACCGAACTACAGTTGGCGATCTGGCTGGACGAAAGCGACATCGTCGATTCGCTGTTTCCAAAGTTGATCGAGCTGGTCGATTCTGGCCAGTCGATCCGGAAGTCCTGGACTGACTACCACTTACGGGCCAACAACTATGAGCGGCTGATCGCCATTCTCAGCGGATCGCCGACCGATCCTGGAGACGATCCGCAGGGCGTGCTTGCGCTAGGCAAGTGCTATTTCGCCGAGCATCAATTCGAAGATGCGCTCACTGCACTGGACACGATCCCTGAGGAAGCGACCGCATCCAACGCCGGCCTCGCCGCTCAGACGAAGCGATTGCGAGAGATCTGCGAGTCGTACCTGGAAATGTGGCCGCTGGAGCAGGTGCTTCGATCAAACCAAGACGCTGCGGACGATCTACCGCGCGTGGAGCTGATCACCTCTCGCGGCCGGATCGTCCTGGAGCTCTTCGAGGTTGAGGCGCCTAATACTGTGGCCAATTTCATCTCGCTGGTGGAGGCAGGCTTCTACGACGAGTCAAAGTTCCACCGGGTAGAGGCCAATTTCATGGCTCAAGGCGGGGATCCGAACACCAGACCCGACGGCCAAGGGGCGCCCGGGCAAGGCGGTCCGGGGTACCGGATTCTCGATGAGCACACGCGCGAGGGTGCTCGAAATCACTTCGCCGGTTCGTTGTCGATGGCCAATACCGGCAAACCCCACAGCGGCGGCTCCCAATTCTTCTTAACGCACGAGCCAACGCCGCATCTGAACGGCAAGCACACAGTTTTCGGACGTATTCTCGAGGGGCTTGATGTTGCGCGGGGTCTCAAGATCAACGACATTCTGGAATCGGCGACCGTGCTCCGGAAGCGCGATCACGAGTACAGTCCGTCCACACTGCCCGATGAAGACCCCACGGACCCGTCCAGATTGGCTTTTCCGCCGCGTCCCTCACCGGCGCCTCCTTCCCCGCCTCCAAACTGATTTCAACGCAGGAGCCCGCCCATGGCCCGTATGGTGCGTCATGAAGCCACCGGCCCGTACCGTATCGACCCGCAAGATAAGCCTGTATTCATCTGTGCCTGCGGCTTGAGCAAGACTCTCCCGCACTGCGATGGAAGCCATTCCCGCTGCAAGGATGAGCAATCCGGCACGCTGTATATCTACGACACCCAGCGTGAAACAGTCGTGGAGCAAAGGCCCGATACGCCCTGAGCAGCACCCCGCGTTGCCGATCGATTTCAAAAGGTGCGGTCTGTGCGATCTGGCGGCGCGATCTATACGTACCGATAAATGCATTTTTTTGTGCTAATTCCGGCAGTGTCGTGATTCACGCCACAACTTGAACCGATGCTTTCTCGGTCATTCGGCGCTCGGTGCGCTGAAGTAGACGTCATTTGGCCCAGTCAATCGCGGGCGTGAATCCGGATCGGCCGCTTCTTGCTGGGCGCGAGGCACTCAGTAGGAGAAATTCAACAATGCCTAGCAATTTCAAGTCACCCCATGGGTCATCGTTCAGCTCCGCGATCAAGAACGGCACGCCCTGCGGTCTCGCGATCTTTAACATCGCGAAGCGCAACGGCAAGAACCCCAGCGTCGTCGGGAACTCCCTGTTCCGCGCCGGCCTGGTCTTCCGCCAGAAATTCAACGGTCAGTGGGTTTTCTGGCCAGTAAACGGCAAGCGCTCCAGCGCCGCCAAGTTCAAGCCCGTCCATACTCAGATGTGGCAGTGCTTTATTGATTGGGCCATTTGCAACGGCTTCTGCAAGCCCGAGCAGCTGAAGAAGCACATCGGCTCCCAGAAGGAATTCATGACCTTCTGCCGTAAGTTCTTCTCCAAGCAGTTCGGCTCAGCCACGCCCACCAAGCGGAAGCGCAAGAGCACGAAGAGGACGACCAGCCGTAAGCGCACGACCACGCGCGCCCGCAAGTCACCCTCTCGTAAGCGCCGCACCAGCAGCACTTACTCTTACAAGTTCCCGCGCACCACGACCCGCCGTAAGCGCACGGTCCGTCGTTACCGCCGAGCCGCCTGATACCGCAACTCACCGGGAATACGAATCACACAGCGCCGGCCAATGGTCGGCGCTTTTTTTTGCGCCTAACTGCTCGATAAGGCTCCTGTCGTTTTCGGAACGTTCGCTAGAGCAGTTTGATTGAAGATGTAGCGGCTGCGTGCGCTAGTCATCTCACGACACGATAAATTTTCCGGTCCCAACGAGTCGGTCGGCGCGACTCCGGTGGCACGGGCATCCTGCCCGTGCGACTTATAAGGGCGTGACATCTGCACGGGCAGGATGCCCGTGCCACCGGTCTTGAGGCAGCTACTTTTTTTGCCCCGTT
>CBDUST010000031.1:0-25176 GCA_965369945.1 uncultured bacterium
TCGTAGAGTGCTGTGTGCTCTGCGGCAGCAACACTCCGGCCACACACATCACGCTTCGCGATGATGTGTGGCACCCGTTCTCCATTTCCGCCAGTGATTATGCTCTCAGACTCGCCGGGTGCCACACAGCATCTCGTAGAGTGCTGTGTGCTCTGCGGCAGCAACACTCCGGCCACACACATCACGCTGCGCGATGATGTGTGGCACCCATTCTCCATTTCCGCCAGTGGTCACGCTCCCGGACTCACCTATTTGGCTCCCTCAACGGATGACCCGCGAAATTCACCGCAGGACTCTCGAGAGTCCTCAATTCCCTCGCAAGGATAGTCAGTTCAGCATTGAGGTTGTCCCTAGGCGTGCTAAGTGCTTCCGGGGCTGCTGAGGTAAGATGCACAGCTCTGAAGAAGTGCTGCGTAGCCCGCAAGAATCGCGCAGTGCCCGCCGTGTTTCGTGACTGTCGACGCAAGAGGTGACTGACTTGTCTCTCAGCAACATTCAACAGCTGCCCGCTCTCTTGGCTACAGCCTTCTTTGCCGTGATCGTTGCTGCAACGGTGCAAGCTCATCCCGCATCTGGGATCGTGGTCGACAAGTCCGGGGTGATCTACTTCGTCTTCGGACCATCACATCGCATTTGGAAGGTTGATACAGACGGCCAGGCGGCTGCGCTCGTTACCGGAGGCTTGGATCAGGATTTCCGCGTGCCGCATCATTTGATAATTGACGCCAAGGGCCAACTCTACACAGCAAGTGACGCTGGAAGTTTCGTTTGGCGGATCGCCCCCGATGGAACGTTGACGCAGATCTATCCACCGGACGGATCACAGCAGCACAGCAGCGTCGGTCTTGGCGGCGATCCGTTCACACTCACGAGTGATGGTCGGATCATCGCCGTTATTTCCTCAATGCAACACATGGAAAGTCGGATCGTGAGTATCACCCTCGATGGAAAGGTCATGCCGCTGGCCGGCGGCCGAGTCGGCTTTGCCGATGGTGAAGGGAAGGACGCTCGCTTCGGCGATCTGCACGGCTCCAGCTTTGCGTTCAGTAGCGATGGTCATCTGTACCTGACAGATGACGGTCGGCGAATTCGGCGCGTCACGCCGCAAGGTGTTGTGACCACGCTCGCCGGATGCGCGGAGCGTGGATTTAAGGATGGTCGCAGCGATGAGGCTAAGTTTCAGTATGTCACAGGCTTGGTCACATTGCCGGACGGATCGATCATCGTCGCCGATACCAATGCGCACCGTATACGCCGGATTGGGATTGACGCAATGGTGACAACGATCGCGGGAACAGGGGAGCGTGGCCAGGAAGACGGGCCGGGATCGCAAGCCACGTTTGACCGGTCCGTTGGGCTCGCGATCGGTCAAGAGCATGACTTGTTCGTTCTGGAGTACACCCGCCTCGACAATCACGAAGCCGTGCGAATTCGTCGCCTCGATGTAAACAACGTGGTGACAACGTACGCTCGGATCGACAACCCATAATCGCGAGCATCCGTCATCTAAGCGATTATCTGTGATATTGATAGAATCGCCTCATGGCCGGCCACGATACTTCTCAAGACAACACCGACTTCGTTTCATACACCCTCGCAAAATGGGCGGGTGAACTCACCTACGACAAGCTCTCAGTGCAGGCGATCCACAGCGCCAAGCTGTACCTGTTTGATAGCTTCGGCTGCGCGCTGGGTGGTTCACAACAGCACGATGTCAAGATCGCGTTGGATCATCTCAAGCAGATGGGTGGTGCGCCGACTTGTACTTGTCTGGTTGACGGATTCAAGATGAATCCCGTCGACGCGGCGTTTATCAACTCGCTGATGATCCGCGCGATGGACTACAACGATATCTACTGGAAGCAGGATCCGTCGCACCCCAGCGACATCATCCCCGCAGCGCTTTCGATCTGTGAAATGAACGGACTGAGCGGGCAGGACCTCATCCTCGGCACGATCATCGGGCACGAATTGGAGATGCGATTCTGTGAGGCGGGAATTCCGGGTATTCGCGAATACGGCTGGCATCATGCGACCCTCACCGCGTTTGTGTCGCCGGTTGTGGCGGGGCGGTTGCTTGGCCTTGCACCTAAGCAGATTCAACACGCCATCGGCATCAGCGCTTCACATTCGTGTAGTTTGGGAGCGGTCACGGCTGGGAAGTTGACCAATATGAAAAATACCGTCGATCCGATGGCCACACGATCAGGCGTCGAAGCAGCGCTGCTTGCCGCACGCGGCTACTCCGGCCCCGAGCACGTCATCGACGGCAAGGAAGGACTCACCCACGTCTTCGGCCACGAATGGGATCTCGCCAAACTTACTAATGAACTTCCCAACTCACCGACCGATCATTACAAGATTCTCGATTGTTCGATGAAATCGTTTCCCATCGAAGCACTTTCGCATGCGCCGCTCACCGCGATGATGAAGATCGTAAAAGAACATGCAATAAATGCCGACGATGTGACTGAGATCAAAGTTGAAGTGATCGCGCGCGCCGCGGACATCCTTGGCGACCCGGCGAAATATCGTCCCACGAGCAAGGAGACCGCCGATCATTCGCTGCCATATTCACTGGCGGTCGGTTTGGCGGACGGCATGGTTACGCCCTTGCAGTTCAAACAAGAGCGCATTGACGATCCGGCGTTGATCCCCATCATGGACAAGATCAAAGTCGTGCCCAACGATGAGTTTGAGGCGCTGTTCCCCGAGTTTCAGCCGAGCCGGGTGACGATTACGCTCAGCAGCGGCACGCAGTATCAAGAGCGCGTGGATGTCCCCAAGGGCGACCCGCGCGATCCGATGACCGAAGACGAGATCGCGGTGAAGTTCAATGCGCTGGGCAAGGACGTGGTGGGGGAGGAGCGTTGCAACGACTTGCGCGCGTTGATTATGGCCATTGAGGGTGAGCCAAACCTCGATAGGTTCCTTCACTCAATGACAACGTAGCCCCATTTAGCCCCGGGTGAATACACCCCGGGGTCTTTGGCGCTAATCGCGCATGAACCAATCGCCAACGGCTCTCGTATACGCTGATATAGAACCACTCACCCACTGGTGCTCGCGCCATGAGAAACGATGACAACGACGCGCAACAGGAGGTTTGGCGGCCAACCTGGGTCAAACCGGTGGCAGCTCTGCTCGGATTGGCCAGCGCTGCATCCGTGATAGTTGTGGGAATCTCTGGCGCGTTGGTAATTCTTGCCATATGCCAAGTCCTGACGTCCGCTCTTAGTGGTACGTTTCACCTCTACGATCTTGTCCTCGCGATCGGCGTCACAGCCTATTTCGCCAGTTTCAGTCTCTACTTTTCCGGAATACACCGCAACGTTTGTGCAGTAATTGTCCCACTGTTCTCCTTAGCCTTGGTTGCCCTGAGTGTACTCACTTATTCCGGCCAACTGGCGGGAATCGGCCTTATCTTCATTATCGTCATCCTGGTATCACATATAGCTGCGCTAACGACGAAGAATCTCGGCAAGATGACGGGCCATTTGCGGTCTCGGACACGATGGTTTCGCCTCCATCTAAACAATCAGCAATGTCCGTACTGCTTGTATAATCTCCGCAACCTCCCCGAGCCACGCTGCCCCGAATGTGGTGAAACGTGGTGACGATCGCGCGGTCCGGAGGCCCGCCGCTAAACGGTGTGGTTGCGCTATGGATGGCTTCGTGTATTTGGAAGAATCCGGGGGTTACCACCCGCGGCTATCTCGCAGCCTTAATGCCTCGATGCCATGCTGCCTTGATGCCATCGGCCGCTATACTCCGCACCTATGTCGTTGATCGTCACCGGAACCATTGGGATCGACACCGTCCATACGCCGACGGGCAGCGCTGAGGGCGTGCCCGGCGGGTCGTGTGCCTACTTTGCGGCAGCGGCGTCGTTTTACACGCCGGTGCGCATCGTTGCTGCGGTCGGCGGGGATTGGCCCGAGGAACATCGCACGATCCTCGAATCTTTCGACAACGTTTGTTTAGCCGGACTCGAGACGCGGCCCGACTCAAAAACCTTCGCTTGGGGCGGACGCTATCTCGATGACATGAATCAGCGCGAGACGTTGTACACCCACCTCGGCGTCGTCGAAGAGGATCCGCCCGCCGTTCCCGAGAAGTATCGAGACAGCGAGTACATCTTTCTGGCCAACACGCATCCGGGGGTGCAGGCTCAATTGCTCAGTCACTTCCCCGATCGCAGACTCGCGGTCGCTGACACGATGGACCTTTGGATCAACATCGCCCGTTCCGAACTCGTATCACTCTTGGGGCAACTCGACGGTCTGGCGCTGAATTACGAAGAAGCTGAGCAACTTACCGATACCCGAAATCCCGTCACCGCCGCCCGCGAGATTCTCGAGATGGGCCCGACCTTCGTGACGGTTAAAAAAGGCGAGCACGGGGCGATACTCGTACATCAAGACGGCGTCGCGGTCCTGCCGGCGTACCCGGCCGAGCTTGAGCACGTCGTCGATCCCACCGGAGCGGGCGACAGCTTTGCCGGCGGATTCATGGGATATCTCGCCTCGACCGGGAAAACCGACTTCCGATCGATCCAAACTGCACTCGCCTGGGGAACAGTGATCGCCAGTTTCACGATTGAGTCATTTGGATTGAACCGTCTTCGCGAGATTACTCGGGCGGATATCCATGATCGAATGCGCAAATTCCAAGCTGCGGCGAGGGTGGGTTAGACTCGCAGCGTGTCTGTTCGACAGCGGCCTGGCTAAAGTCGCATCAGAACATCGCTGCCAGGGAAAGTAGTCGCTAGAATCAGGATCGGCCTCGCCGCGATCGGTTGAGGCTCAATGATTTCTCTTGGAGATGTTGCAATGAAGGACCTACGCCCCTTCCTGCTGGCCGGATTGTGTTGCGGTTGCCTGGGCCAGGTAAAACCTCCCGGTGAGGCACAAGTCGAGCAAGTCATCGCGGCGGTTTCGCCGCAGCATCTGCGCGCGACCATCGATCGACTCGCAGCGTTCGGCACCCGCCATACGCTTTCCGATACAACCTCCGATGACCGAGGCATTGGTGCAGCCCGACGTTGGCTGCGCGATCAACTGCAAGCGATCGCTGAATCCTCCGGTCGGGATGACATCACCGTTCAGCTCATGCGCCATGCGCAGCCGCCATCGCGCCGCGTCCCCGACGGAACCGAGATCGTCAATGTTGTGATGATCATCCCGGGGGTGATGCCGGAGGCAACGGATCGGATGTACGTTGTGCTGGGTCATTACGATTCACGAAATGGCGACGGCATGGATGCTGAGGGAGACGCGCCGGGCGCAGACGACGACGGCTCCGGAACTGCGGCGGTGCTCGAATTGGCCCGCGTCTTCGCGGATCGACCATGCGATGCAACAACGGTATTCCTCATGACCGCGGGCGAAGAGCAAGGTCTGTACGGCGCACAGTGGTTCGCCAAGACCGCCGTCGATGAGGGTTGGAACATTCAGGCGGCGCTGAGTAACGACATCATCGGCGACCCGTCCGGACCGAATGGCCGCGAAGATCGTGAACGTGTGCGCGTGTTCAGCCAATCCATCCCGCGCAACGCCGACGAGGGTACACTTCGCCGGATCAGTATGCTCGGCGCTGAGAACGATTCGCCTTCACGACAGCTCGCAAGGTACATCCACGACATCGCCCAGCGATACGATACGGCCGTAAAACCCTGGCTCATCAACCGGACCGATCGATTCCTCCGTGGCGGCGACCATACCTCGTTCAACAACGCCGGCTTTACGGCCGTGCGCTTCAGTGAGGTCTACGAAACCTACGATCGGCAGCATCAGAACATCCGAGACGTGGACGGTCAGCCGTATGGCGACGTCCCCCGATTCGTCGATGCCGATTACCTGGCCAACGTCGCGCGACTCAACGGCGCCGCGTTGTACAGTTTGGCCAATGCGCCCTCGACGCCAAAGAACGTTCGGCTCATCACGAGTCGTCTCGCCAACGACACGACCATCCGATGGGACTCCAGCCCGGAGCCTGACGTTGCCGGCTATGAAGTCGTCTATCGCGACACAACAAGTCATCTGTGGCAACACGTCATCGATGTCGGCAACACCAACGAATACACGATCGATCTTTCCAAAGACAATTGGTTCTTCGGCGTTCGCGCATACGACTCCGACGGGCACCGTTCGCCCGTGCAGTTCGCCGGCGCCGGTCGAGAATAAGGAAGAGTTGCACCAATGAGAATGACTTGCCTAATCGCTTCGGTGACGATCGCTCTGACGATTGCTGCGCCGATCACGGCTCAGGATCGCTTCGAGACGCTGCCCGGCTATGACCGGTACAAACTCGTCACCGATTCGATGAACAAACTCGTCACCGATTCGATGAACAAACTCGTCACCGGCGGGCGTATCAGTCGCATCAACTGGAACGATGAACTCCCGCTGCTGGAGTTTGTCCGCGACGACGTGAAGTATGAACTTGACCTTGAGACGCTCGTGCTATCGGAACGGGAGGTCGAGGTGGACAACGGTGGCGACGGAGCGAGCACGCCGCGCCGACGCACGCGCGGGCCGGGCCGTGGCCGCCAGCAAGATCACGAGACTTCGCCGGACGAGAACTACATTGCCCGTTGCGTCGATTGGAATGTCGTTATCGACCGAGCCGACGAGGATGATCCTCAGCGGATCACGGTGACCACCGACGGTACCCGCAAACGCCGCTTCGGTAAGGCGAGTTGGGTGTATGGCGAAGAACTCTCGCAGAACTCCGCTATGTGGTGGTCGCCCGACTCGACCAAGCTCGCCTTTTACGAACTCGATGAGACGGACGTGAAGGATTTCTATCTCACGACCAAGCTTACGGACTGGCGCACCGACCTCGCGAAGGAAGGTTACCCCAAAGCCGGCGAGCCGAACCCGATCGCCAAGCTCTGGATTTACGATGTTCCCAGCGGCGAAATGACGGCGGTCCAGATCGGCAACGATCCCGAGCAATACGTTTATCAAGTGCGATTCTCGCCCGATGGATCGTTGTTGCTCTTTAATCGAACCAACCGGCACCAGAATGTCCTTCAACTCGTCGCCGCAGACGTTGAGACTGGCACGAGTCGCGTCATCGTCACCGAAACCCAACGCACATGGCAGCGAAACCGTCCCTACATCAAATTCCTCGATGATGGTCAACGCTTCATCTGGCAGACCGAGAAGACCGGTTGGCTCCAGTACGAGTTGCGGAACCTCGATGGAAGTCTGGTTTGCAGTTTGACCCGCGGCGATTACCCCGCCGCTGGAATCCTCGACATTGATGAAGAATCCGGCGTCATGTACTACATGGCATACAGCGACGATCATCCGCTCAACGCACAATTGCACCGCGTAGGACTTGACGGCAAGGGACAGACGCGCCTCACGGGCGAACCGATGAATCATCGCGTCTGGCTCTCGCCCGATCACAAATACTTCGTTACGACCTACGAAACTGCCGAGATTCCGCCTACAAGCGCGCTCTATTCGATCGAAGGCGAATGGCTCGCAACCCTCGGCGAATCCAACGCCAGCCGCCTCGATGAATTCGGACTCACCGCGCCGGAGCTGTTTACGTGCAAGGCTAACGACGGTGTGACCGATCTGTACGGGCTCCTCTACAAACCCTCGAACTTCGATCCACGCCGAACCTATCCGTTGATCATCGACGTATACGGCGGCCCGCAATCACAGCGCGTTCGCAATCGCTTCCGCGCTGCGAATGCCTACTGTGAATTTGGATTCCTGATTGCGGTAATCGACAACCGTGGAACACCTGGGCGCGGCAAAGCCTTCGAGGAAGCGGTCTACATGAATCTGGGAATCGTTGATATGGCGGACCAGGTGGCCGGCGTACGCTTCCTCACACAGCGCTCGTATATCGACGCCGAGCGAGTCGGGATCTTCGGCCATTCCTACGGCGGGTATATGGCAGCACTGGCCATCGTCAAGCAACCGGATGTCTTCCACGTTGCCGTCGCTTCGGCGCCGGTCACCGATTGGCGCAACTACGACACGATCTACACCGAGCGCTATATGCGCACGCCAGCTGAGAACCCGGACGGATACGAGCAGGGATCATGCCTCACCTTCGCCGACCAACTCACCGGGAAGCTGCTGCTCATGCACGGCATGCTGGATGACAACGTCCATCCATCTAACTCCTGGCAGCTCATCGACAAGCTACAGCACGCCGGCAAATCTTTCTCGATGATGTTCTTCCCCAATTACGCGCACGGCATTCGCGGGCCGGCCAACGCCATTCGATGGGAATTCCTCTATGACCATCTTGTCGGCGACCGTACAAGTGCAAGCTCTGCGGGAAAGTCGGCGCCCGGTGAAGCAGACTAAGCACTGATCATGACAGCAAATCGGACCAGGAAGCTTACCGAGCCGATCATCTTGCTCGGCACAGGGCGCTCCGGCACGACTATGCTGGGCCGAATCTTTTCACAGCACCCTGACATCGCCTTCTGGGCCGAGCCACGCCCGATCTGGATGCACGGTCACCTATACCGGCCGCATCATGAGTTGGGCGCACAAGATATCACACCGGCGATTGCGCGATACATCGACAAGCGCTTCGCGCGATTTGTCAAGAAGCACGGAAAAACTCGTTTCGCCGAGAAGACTCCGAGCAACTGCCTGCGGATCCCGTTCATCCATGCGCTTTTTCCGGATTGCAAGATGATCAACGTAATTCGCGATGGGCGAGCGGTTGTCGGTACGACGTATCGAATGCAGTCGGTTCGCCCGAACATTTCGCGAATCGTCGCGCGCATGGTCGAGACGCCTCTTTGGGAGTGGCCAGCCTATCTGCCTTTGTTCTTTCAGACTGCCTGGAGAACCGTATTCCTCAGGAAGCGATCCGCCTTTTGGGGGGTTAGGCCGGCTGAGTGGCAACAGTGGGTTGAGCTGCCTCCGCACATCAGCGCTGCGAAGCAGTGGCGACGAACGGTCGAAGTTTCGATCCAGGACGGACGTGCCTTGCCGGCGACGAACTACCTTGAATTGCGCTTCGAACGCCTGATCCAGGAGCCCGCAGAGGTTGTGCAGGAGATGATTGAGTTTGCCCAACTAGAGCCGTGCCCAGCAATGATCGAGTACGCCGTCGCACAGGTCGATCCTTCTCGGGCGGCCAAAGCAAGGGCGAACCTAACACGCCAACAAATGTGCGAGGCGATCGAAGCAATGGAGCCACTGCTCACGCTGCTGGGCTACCCGACTGAACCGGATCGAGCCAACGGCGAAGATCGGAATTGATCCCTGCGTTTTGTCCCCGATCCAAGTCGTAATTCCACGACTTCAACTGCTGGCTGCGCGTTCTCCACCTAGGGCGTGCCGGAGAATTCCTTGATTCCCGGCAAGTAGCCTGCCAGCCTGCTCGGCATCCACTCCGAGACGCTGCATCACGATCGCCGTTTTCAGCTCACCATCGGCGCGGCCGAGCAGCTGGGCTGACTCCTCACGTTCCAGTTCCGGACATAGCTCAATAAGGATGCGAATCGCCCGGTCCGTCAGCTTCTCGTTCGTCGCGCACAGATCCACCATCAGATTGCTATAGACCTTTCCCAGGCGAACGAACAGCGTCGTGGTAATGATGTTCAGCGCTAGCTTCGTCGCCGAGCCCGCTTTGAGGCGCGTCGAGCCGGTCAGGAGTTCCGCGCCGGTCCCCAAGACGATGAGCTGATCGCAACCCTCGGGCACGGAATCAGGTTCAGCGCAAGTGAGCAGCGCCGTACCGGCGCCGGCATCCTTCGCCAAGCGGATCGCGCCCAAGACGTAGGGCGTTGTTCCGCCCGCTGCGATCCCCACGACCGTATCGTCATTGCTCAGATTCAGTGCCTGCAACGCTTGGGCCGCGCCGTTGGGATCGTCTTCGGCACCCTCCGATGATCGACGCAACGACGAATCACCTCCGGCAATAATCCCGACGATCTGATTCGGATCACTCTGGAACGTGGGGGGGCATTCCGAAGCATCCAGTACACCGAGCCGACCGGATGTGCCAGCTCCGATGTAGATCAGCCGACCACCGCAACGCACACGTTCTGTTATCTCGTCAATCAGCTCGGTCAGCGGGTCAGCCGCCCCTTCCACTGCCTCCGGCACGTGCCGATGATCGTCGATCATCAACTCAACACACGCTCGGGTATCCAATCCATCAAGCTTCATCGAACACTCATGGCGGCGTTCGGTTTGCACATGACCCCGATCAGCGGGCAGCGACATAGCTCCAGCGTAGCGACTCGGCCCGGCCCACGCGCACGGCACACCCCCGTCGAACCCCCGGTACAATCCGCCTGACGCCGCGTGGCTCCGTGATCACCCGGCGGCAACAGGTCCGGAACTACACAAGGAATCCCCCCGATACGTCTACGCTCTGAATACTGTACTTTGCTCGCAGTCGCCTTCTTCGCAGTGATACTGATCGGGATCGATAGGTTCGCGCCAGCGACCGCCGCATTCGCCCAAACCACTCCAACGCGCATCGCGACTGTCACGAACAGCCCGAGTGCAGCAGCAAATCGCATCACGATCCATGCTGCACGCCGAACCGTCACTCAATATCGCCGATGAACTCATTCAGCAGATGAATAACGCCTATCAGTATGCAACTGCGGACAACGATCGCTGACCGTAACCCGAACGACGAGCGATAGAATGAACAGAGGTGGACTTGGTCGGGCGATCAGGAAGCTTGACCAAGCCGGAGTCGGTTCCCGTTATGCGGTTACTCAGGTCACTTGCTGTCGCCATCCTAGTTGGAGCGCTCGCCAACGTCGGCGTCGCATGGATGTGCATGGCTTGGCAAAGCAATCACCCAGACGACAGCACGCTCGATTTCGACATCGCGCGTGGGGTAGTTGATTCTGCATACTCGATTGAGGTTCACCGTTCCCGATACTTCGGTGCAACATTCCTCTCAGAAGTTCGAGGACGAAGTCAGGCCGGTATCGACTATCCCGCTGACTTCGCTATTCCAAGATGGGCGCGAACTCTGCATAGAAATGCCGATCAGCTCGACAGGCCTTTGACGAATGACGTTCGTTGGATAACTTGGAATAATGGCTACGGTTGGCCGATCATATCCCTCTGGTATGAGGTTCGCGGCAACGTGAATGACGTGAACTCAATGAGAGTTCGCGGTGGCATACTCCTTCGTGAACATGAGGATCCAGGAGGTGAATGGGGAGGGTTCCATACGATTCTGCCTTTCCGACCACACTGGTCCGGATTCTTTTTCGACACCCTGTTCTACTCCTTTGGCGTCTTCTTGCTCTTTGCTGCGTTTGTTTCACTTAGACGTCGAATCCGTATGAAGTGCAGACGGTGCGTTTTCTGCGGCTATCCAGTGCAAGATGAATCTAGCCGTTGTCCGGAATGTGGGAACCCACGATGCGTGGAACCGCCAGGTCTTGGTCGAAAGCGGCGCGACCGATGTTGACCGTTAGATCGACGTCATGGCTCATCGTCGATCCCTTCCTCCGGGTTCATCAGTGTCCATCTGTCGTTAAGGTTCTTGCTAGCAAGTTCGTTCCATCAGAGACAAGAAGACGCAGGCCGGGCTCCACCCGCGCCCGACCTGCATTTGCGTTACACATCACCATCGAATGGTCCATGACCAGCGACGGTCGTTTCGGCGGCGCTCGTGGCGCCGCTGGTGCTGACGTTCGTGCTCGCCGCGGTGGAATGCTTCTTCGTAGGCCTCGAGGTAACCCCGCCTGTAGCCCTTGGCGAAGTAGCGAGAATTACCGTGGTGACCGTAGTTCGGTCGAGGGCGATACCCATGACCGTGCTTCCCGTCGTAGTAGCCGGCTTCCCGGCCATCGTGAGAACCAGCGCGGTATCCGCGGTCAAATTGGCGCTCGGTCCGGCTTCGGTATCCGGGGTTGCCGTGTGAATGTCCGCGCGACTCGACATGGCGCGAACCGCCTCTCGGCCCGGCGCTCTGATCGTTCGCCTTCAGTGGCGCCGACATGCCAAGTAGTAAAATTCCTATCACCCACGCGCCGATTGACCAGTTACGCCGGCGGCGCGACGCGGAGCGATCCTTTGCGTTGCGTTCAGCAAACATTGTGCGATCCTCCAGTAGAATCATGAACTGTTGCTCGTCGCACCGTCCCGTTGACGACACGCACATGGTCGACCAACCAACAGACCCAACGCAACGCATTGGATTCCGTCGCGCATTGGATTCAAACGAAAGTGAAGATTGGCGCGGCTTTTCCGTGGAATACACCGGCCCTAGCTTGGGTCTCTACCACCAAGTCCAAAACGACAACGCCGCTGGATTCGTTATCGAACCCAGCGGCGAGCGTTCGCTGTGACGCACTGAACATATAGCACTGTGCGACGTAGGGTGCGAACTTCCTCCTTCGTCTTCCTTCCCGTAAGGGATTGGAAGCGTTAGACCATTTCTTTCAATCGCTTCAGCGCACCGACCTTGACGACGTTGCGGGCGGGCTTGGCTTTGAACATCATCTCTTCACCGGTGAACGGATTGATGCCCTTGCGCGCCTTAGTCGCAGGCTTGCGCACCACGCGAATCTTCATGAGTCCAGGCACGGTAAACGTTCCCGGTCCGCGCCGACCGATGTCTTTCTTGATCAGGCTGGACAAACTTTCAAACACATCGGAAACCTCGCGACGACTGAGTTCGGTTTGCTCAGCGATCTCTCCGATAATTTGCGATTTGGTCCTGGCCTTGGCTGCTTTTGATTTGGTGGCGGTTGCCATGTGGTGAATCCTTTCGTAGGTGGTGTAGATCGATCGGCCTTCGTAGCCGTATATCTTTCGTGTCTGCGCGAGAATGTAGCGGGTCGTGGACGAGAAGACAACCACTTCGCCCTAGAAAAATAGGGTTTTTCGTAAACCCGCGCCGGTGGTGTATCGGCAAGCCCCTGGCCGGACCGTAGCGATATGTTCTCAATTGAAGTCCTCAACTGCATCTGTCCAGTCGGTCGGCCAGCCCTCTTTGGACCTGTATTGAAGGATCCGCTCCCAACCAACGTGGGTATTCTGACCCGTCGCCAACACCCGTTCAGCGACGCAGATCGTGTTCCTAGGGCTGCTACGCTTGATCACAACTCTTGCTGTATGGGTCACTTGGACGCTGCGGTTGACGCCTCGAACAGGCTTGCAAACCAATTTCATCACCATTGGATCGGGCGCAAGACCAGCGCCGACTGACGTATCCGAGCAGATCGATATCGGCCCGATCGACCCGACCTTGACCGAGGGAAGAGAATTTGGCTCAGCTGGTTTTTTTGATGTTTTTGCCGCCAGCCAAGCCGAATCGCTGGGATCAGCTGATGTTGAGATTCTCGCCCAAACTGTCTCGGCCGACCTCGAAAATATGCAAAAGCGGACAGGGCGGGATTCGAACCCGCGGTACCCCTTTCGAGATACGCCGGTTTAGCAAACCGGTCCCTTCAGCCACTCGGGCACCTGTCCGGCGAGCGTATCGTAGTCGCCACCCACATACGGTCAACATCCCTATATCGCTCCGGAATGTGGACACTGTCGGGGTGATGTTGCGGTCCGTGCGTCAAGCGTGATAGGCTGCGGGTAACCCCCACGCAAGGTACAGGATGGAGACCGTATGAACCGCGATCGACTCTTCCTCGGCAGTTGCTTCTCGCTGATCTCGACATCGGTTACGTTTGCCGTGCTCGGTGCCATTATGGATCCAGTGAGAACTGAGTTTGCACTGAGCAATCAGGAACTGGGCTACATCGGCGGGGCGGGTCTCTTCGGCTTCCCACTCTCGATCTTTGTGCTCGGCCCGTTCTGCGACAAACTCGGCATGAAGAACTTGATGCGGTTCGCGGTGCTGTGCCATCTTGCAGGCGCGCTCCTCATAATGCTGACGACTGGAGGCGCCGCATTCTGGATGCTCTTTAGCGGTGCACTGATTCTGGCAATCGGGAATGGAACTGTAGAAGCGGTTTGCAATCCGCTGGTCGCCACGATGTACCCCGATCAAAAAACGAAGAAGCTCAATCAATTCCACGTCTGGTTCCCGGGTGGAATTCTAATCGGCGGAGTCACTTGTTTCGCACTCTACAAGGCTGGCGTCACCGACTGGCGAGTCAACCTGACGCTGATCATAATCCCGACGGTTGTCTACGCGTTTCTCTTTGCCGGCCAAGAGTTTCCCGCAACTGAGCGCGTGCAATCTGGTCTTTCCTTCGGCGAGATGGTGCGCGGCGCGCTAACTCGACCGTTGTTTATCATCCTCTTGTTTTGCATGTGCATTACCGCATCGCTCGAGTTGGGGCCGGGCAAATGGGTACCTCCTGTGCTTGAAGCCGGCGGGATTGCAGGCATTCTTGTTCTGGCGTATATCAATGGGCTGATGGCGGTATTGCGCTTCTTCGCCGGGCCGGTGGTGCATCGTCTTTCACCGACAGGGATACTGGTAGCGTCAGCAGTCCTGGCTGGCGCGGGTCTTTACTGGTTTAGTTTCTCCGAATCCGCGGTGATGGCCTTTGTTTCCGCCACCGTCTTCGCCGTTGGCGTTTGCTACTTCTGGCCGACGATGCTTGGCGTGGTCTCCGAACGTGTACCGAAGAGTGGCGCTTTTGGATTGGCGCTGGTGGGCGGGACCGGCATGCTCATGGCCGGCCTCGTCACTGTACCAGTGATGGGATGGATTGCCGATGGCCACTTGCACGAAAAACTGGATGAAGCGCAAACGCGAGCCGTATTGCAGCGCGTCGTGGAGGTCTATCCGGCCGCAGCGGTGGGGCAGCCTCAGGTGTTTCGCGATGAGGCGGCCGAAGCGGTAAGCGCCGCGACCAAGGTGCTCGCCACACCCAAACTGCCGGAAGGAGTCACGGCTGGAGCGCTGCGCATCGCCATCAGCAATAGTCCCGGCGGCGACAACGCCGATGAAGTTGTCAAAGAGATCAAAGCGGTACTCAACCCCGCGGACAACTACGGCGGACGAATGTCATTCCGATACGTCGCGCCATTCTCCATCGTCATCATCATCGTCTTCGGCATCCTGTACCTGCGCGATCGCAAAGCGGGCGGCTATGCTGTCGAAACCATCGACGGGGGAACGTGAATTCAACCGGGCGGCTGATCGCGAGTGCATTTCTCGCTAGCAAGCCTTGCCTTCGACTGACAATCTTGCGAAACTAATGTAGTAGGCAGAACGGAAACGCGCATTGTCGTGAGGAGAAAGAAGTGCGATTCTCAATCAATCTGGGCTTGGTTTGTGCGGTTTCTTCGGTGGTGGGGGGTCTGAATCCGCCCGCTTTGGCCGGCGGTGGTCAGCCGTTTACGATCACACAACTGGTGCTTGAAGGCGATTTCGTTCCCGGCGTCGGGACGGTCACACGCATCGACAACTTGGCGGTCAACAACGACGGCCAGTGGATTGTCGAAGCCGATACAAATGCGCCGTCTGATTTCGACTCCATCCTCATCCGCGACGGCAAGCTTTACCTGCGCGAGGGTGATCCACTTCAGATGCCCAAAGGCGCCACGATCGACAGCTTCGACTCGATCAACCTAAACAACCTTGGCAACAGCGGCTGGAATTTCTTTCTTGACGGCACCAAGAACATCTTCGATGACTCGGGTATCTATTTCAACACCGAATTGCTTATTCAGGAAAGCGACATCTCCACGGCCAAAGGGTTCACGCCGGGAACGCCGTACATCGGATTCTTCGAGGCGAAGATCAACAATAACGGTGCGCCGCAACTGCTGTTGTTGGCGAGTATTGATGACCCGAACATTCCGACAACTGTCGATCGCGCGCTGGTTGTGGTCGATCTCAGCGGCGAAGCTGGCTTTAGTGAGACCGTCGTTTTCAAGGAAGGCGACATCCTGCCCCGCCAAGTCGAGGCGATCAACGATTTCGAGACCGGGCCGCATGATTTGGCGTTCAATGATGCCGGCGATGTGATGTTCGTTGTCGATCTCACCGGCGATGTGTTCGACGGCGCAGTGTATGTCAACGGCGAACTGTTAGCTCAGGAAGGTAGCGCCTCGCCTGTCAAGGGTCGGAATTGGTCGACGTTCACGAGTGGCGCCGTCGATCTGAATAATGCTGGAGATCATGTCTATCGCGGTCGGCTGGACGGCGACGCAAATACGCGCGACATCATCATTGTCAACGGCGCCAAATTGGTTCAGGAAGGCGATGTGCTGGCCGATACGAACGGCCAACCGCTGACCGACCTCGGCTTCGGGCCGGTCCTGGTGAACGACAACGCGGCAGCGCTGTGGTACGGCAAGTGGGTGAATCCCGACCTCCCCGATATCGCCGGCTTGTTCTACGATACAACGCTCCTCGTGCAGGAAGATGTGGTCACGGAGGATGGATTTCTGTTCGACTCGATTGCCGGTGGGCAGGACGCCTTCGACATAAGCGATAACGGTCGTTACATCATCTTCGAAGCAACTCTCTCCAGTGGGGATGATGGCGCTTTCCTGATTGACTTCGGCTCTGATTGTCCGGCCGACCTCGACTGCACAGTCGGTCCCGACGACTTCATCGCGTTCCGCGGTTTCTACAACTCCGGTGACCTGAACAGCCTTCTTGAATCGGATGACGACAAGCTGTGTTACGAACCAGGCATCGTACTCAATCCAGCCGAAGCTCCGGTCACGCTGGATTTCTTCGGGACGTTGCCAAACGATTCGCCAGCTTCGCTCGACGTGACGATCGAATCGTCGGCGAACACCGTCGGTTTGGAACTCACAATCTCGTTCTGGAACTACAACACGAACTCGTGGGATGTTGTTGGTACGGACACCCAATCCCTCAACGCCGATACGGTCAGGACGTTTCCCGGCAATCCAGCGGATCATGTAGAGGCGGGTACTGGCGAGGTTAGGACTCGATACGAAGTTCGTGTCGTGAGCTTCATATTCGTATTCCCATGGCTGGATTGCGTTGACCATGTCTTCTGGACGATATCGAACTAGTTCCGACGGCAATGACACCGTCGGCGTTTCCGCCCACCTCGCCAACTGGGGGCCGTTTCCGTAGGGAGGCTCGACGATGTGGGAAATCACGAACGGGCGAGGATGATTTATCGTGAAGCGCGCTGATCCCTCCCGACATGCGTACTATTCTCTAGGTCTCTCGGAGCAGGAGCCCCACTAATGTTCTCAAGAACGAGTCAAGAAGCGTGGATGGCGTCACGTTCGGTTGTTGTATGCGCCATCGTGGTCACTATGAGCATATCAGGCATGTCCATGGAGGCGAGGGGGCAATGTGAAGCGACTGAGTTGATAAAGCTCACCGCCTCCGACGGCGAAGCAGAAGATTGGTACGGGTCGTCCGTCGCTATCGACGGGGATCTTGCGATTGTCGGTGCACCTGACATTCCGGACTTAGAAGCTGACCCGGGCGCCGCGTATATCTACAGGTACGACGGAGAAGTGTGGATTGAAGAGGAGAAACTACTGGCCTTTGACGGCCAATCAGAGGATCAGTTTGGTATCGCCGTCGCGATCTCCAGCAATTTTGCGGTAGTTGGGGCAAGCGGTGATGACGACTTGGGCGCGAATGTAGGTTCTGCATATGTTTTTCGTTTCGATGGAATCAACTGGAACTTCGAAGCAAAATTGTTCCCACCTTCCTCTGAGTCGGAACGCTTCGGAGCGTCTATTGGGATAAGCCTTGATCGCATTGTTGTTGGAGCAACCAGCATTGGCGAGGCGGCTCCGCTTGTGTTTCACTTTGACAGAGGTAAATGGGTTTCGGAAACGGTTGCGCTTCTTCCGGACCATCCGGATGCCTTCTATCCGCCTGTTTCCATTAGTGATACCGCTTTGATCGTCGGTGCGCCAGACTATGATGGACTCGGTGCCAATTCAGGTGTTGCGTTTGTTCTTCGCCTGAAAGGTGCAACCTGGACTGTTGAGGAGACGCTTGTGCCAAGCGATATTCAAGAGAACGATCGATTCGGATCTTCAGTTGCAATTCATGGCGAAACTGCAATGGTTGGAGCGATCTGGGACGATGATCCTTGCGGTGATGGAGAACTCTGTGATACCGGCTCTGTTTACGTATTCCGATTCGATGGGAAGACGTGGAACGAGGTTCAGAAACTCGTTGCATCCGATGCAGTAATTGGGGATCGATTCGGACATCAAGTAGCGCTTTCAGGTGACACCGCACTTATCGCAGCGTTTTCGGACGATGGCGCGGGGAGTGGTTCGGGATCAACCTATGCATTTCGACACGACCCGAAAACCTTACTTTGGAGTGAGGTCGCCAAACTAAAATCGTCTGATGCAGCGGCGCAGGACGTGTTTGGAATCGGGGTCGGCGCCTCCGTCGACAGAGCGATCGTGGGAGCATACTGGGATGACGAAAACGGGAATCGATCTGGATCGGCGTATTACTTTGCCGGCTTCTCAGATTGCAATGACAACGGAACGGTCGATCTTTGCGACGTCGCCAACGGCGACAGCCTCGACGACAATGGCAACGGTTTTCCTGATGAGTGCGACGGTGACACCGTCGGTCCAGACGACTTCATCGCGTTCCGCGGTTTCTACAACTCCGGTGACCTGAACAGCCTACTGGATTCGGATGACGACAAGCTGTGCTACAACCCAGGCATCGTACTCTTCCCAACCGAAGCTCCGGTCACGCTGGATTTCTTCGGGACGTTGCCAAACGATTCGCCAGCTTCGCTCGACGTGACGATCGAATCGTCGGCGAACACCGTCGGTTTGGAACTCACAATCTCGAACTGGAACTTCAATACGAATTCTTGGGATGTTGTTGGTGCGGCAACGCAATCGTTCAACACCGATACGGTCAGGACGTTTGCCGGGAATCCGGCGGATCATGTCGAGGCGGGCACTGGCGAGGTGAGGACTCGATACGAAGTTCGTGTCGTGAGCTTCATATTCGTATTCCCATGGCTGGACTGCATTGACCATGTCTTCTGGACAACGTCGAACTAGCCTTGACGGCAGCGGCGCCGTTGCTACATCCGACCTCCTCACCCTCCTCGCCAACTGGGGGCCATGTCCGTAAGCACACGAAATGGGTCGGCGAAAACGGGGTGGTTTCCCTGTACCGCGGCCGTGGCAACTGGCATAAGTTTTAGTTAGGGATTCGGCGTTCCGACGACGTGCGACCGACGCGGCGCGGTCGGGACCCACACTGGAGGTGAAGTTGCAGCATCGACACCGATGGCTCGTTTTCGCTCTCGTAGTCGTTTCACTGCTCGTTGGGCGCAGCAACGCGGTTGATATCGTCGAGCGCTTTCCAATCCAAGGCCACAACACGATCGTCGGCGTGTGCTTTTGGCAAGGTAAGTTGTTCGCGGCTACCAAGAACAACATCCTGCAGATATACGATCCGGCCAGTGGAGAACTCTTGGAGAGCGTTGATCCGATGATACCTGATCTCAAAGATGCTCACGTTCACGGCATGACGCGGGGAGCGGTCGGTACGTTTTGGGTCGGCGAAAAGATGTCAGCCAAGCTCTACCAGCTACGGTTCGACGATTGTTCGGTCGTCTCGATCATCGACGCACCTCCGGGGACGCCGACATTCGGACTCGCGTTTAGCAACGGTGTCCTGTGGATTGGGCACCATTCTGGCGGACAACCGACCCCCGTGTGGGGCATTGACCCCAAGACCGGGGAAGTCGTCGGTTATCTTGAGTTCGGGATGATCGACAATCACGGGCAGGTGTGGCTGGGCGGATACCTGTGGGCTTTGGATAACTCGCAGAACGTTATCTACAAGGTCAGCGCGGATGGTAAGATTGGAGATGTCTTCAACCTCCCGCCGGAGTTCTATGGATCGCTTGCTTTCGGCGGCACGCAGTTCTGGTCAAGTAACTCGCACGCGTTTCTCACAATCAACATGCCAGAGTCGCCGCCGGGCCCAGTCGAATTCAGCGCGTTCCGCGGTTTTTACGTCTCCGGTGACCTGAACAGCCTTCTTGATTCGGACGACGACAAGCTGTGCTACAACCCAGGTATCGTACTCTTCCCAACCGAAGCTCCGATCACGCTAGATTTTCTAGGAACGTTGCCGAACGATTCGCCCGCTTCGCTCGACGTGACGATCGAATCGTCAGCGAACACAGTCGGCTTGGAACTCACAATCTCATTCTGGAACTTCAATACGAATTCGTGGGATGTTGTTGGTGCGGCAACGCAATCGTTCAACACCGATACGGTCAGGACGTTTGCCGGGAATCCGGCGGATCATGTCGAGGCGGGCACTGGCGAGGTGAGGACTCGATACGAAGTTCGTGTCGTGAGCTTCATATTCGTATTCCCATGGCTGGATTGCGTTGACCATGTCTTCTGGACGTCATCCGGCTAGCAACTGCGGTGGGTCCGCGGCACAACTCGACAGTGACAACAACGTCGGAACTTCCAACCAGCTCGCCCTCCTCGCCAATTGGGGCGGTGTCCTTGAACAATCCGTTGTGAACGTACAAGAGGCGCAGCGGTGAACGGATACGGAACGCGCTAGCCGGCCAGCTTCATGCCTGCGTCTCTGGTGAGAAGATGTTCGGCCTCGTCGGCGCCGACGGGCTCGCTGAATATCCAACCTTGGGCGTAGTCACAGTCCAGTGCCTGGAGCAAACTGATGTGGTCCTCAGTCTCCACGCCCTCGGCGATGACGGTCATGTCGAGGTTATGCGCAAGCTCAACGATGGACTGGAGCATGGCTGCCCGGTCGCGCGCTTTCCGCTCTTTGTTGAAGAAGCACTTGTCGATCTTGATGCAATCAAACGGCATCTTGTCGAGGAAACTCATCGACGATCCGCCGGTCCCGAAATCATCCAGAGCGAGCATAACTCCGAGTTCTTTGAGACCCAGCAGAATGGGCGTGATTTCTTCCGGCCGATCGGTGCATGTGCGTTCAGCAACTTCCAGGCGCAGCGCCTCCGGCTCAAGACCGTGTTCTTCGAGAAGCGGGGGCAGAATGTGCAACAGATCCGGTTGCAGTAGTTCTTGTTTGGAAATGTTGACGCTCACTAAGAGCGGGGCCGCAGCCGGAACCTGCTTACCCCAGTGGATCAGCGTCTTCGTTGCCTCCTGCAGCACCCAGCGCCCGATCGGCACAATCAAACCGAGGTTCTCCGCCAGTTCCATGAATTCCGGTGGGTGCAGCAGACCGCGCTGCGGGTGCGGCCAGCGGACCAGCGCCTCGAACCCGGCGATTCGACCCGACTTCAAGGAGACGACCGGCTGGAATTGCAGCAGGAAGGCCTCGCGCGCGGCGGCGTCGCGCAGCGCTCGCTCCAGGGCCATTTCCGGAATCGATTCGGTCTTCATCTGTTGGTCGAACACGACGCAACGAGCTCTGCCTTCAACCTTGGCGCGATACATCGCCGTGTCCGCGTCATGCATGAGCTCATCGGCCGTGTCGTAACTCCCGTCGCTGGTGACGATGCCGATGCTCGCCGTTGAAGTCACAACATGACCGCCGATCCGGTGCGGCGCACAAAGGTCCTTGCGCAGTCGCTCAGCTACAATCTGTGCATTCTGCAGCTCGCGTATACCGTCCAGCAGAATGACGAATTCGTCACCTCCAAGTCGAGCTGGCAGGTGCCCTTCGATCTCGCTATCTCCCGTAACCGAATCGATGGCGCGTAGATTCGCGCGCAACCGCTCCGCGATGCTTTTGAGCAGCTCGTCGCCAACGTCATGGCCAAGACTATCGTTGACAATCTTGAACCGATCGAAATCAAGGAACAGCACGGCGAACTTATAGTCCTCGACGCGCTTGGCGCGATGCACCGCCTGGTCGAGCCGCTCCTGAAACAACGCGCGGTTCGGAAGCCCCGTCAGTGGATCGTGTCGAGCTGCCCGCAGCAGATCCCTTTCGAGGCATTTACGTTCGCTGACATCGGCGAATGTGACGGCAAGTCCGTCACCGTGCCTGACCGCCACAATGTGATACCACCTCGTCACCCCGTCTTGGGTGAATTCTCGTTCCTCATTCAGCGGTAGCCCGGTCTTGAGAACGCTCAGCATCTGGGACAACAGCGAGGTGGACTCCAGGCAGGGCAGCAGTTTGAGCATCGGTTCGTCGGTCAGTCGTGAGTGGGGCTGGCCGAGCATTTGTACAGCCGCCGGATTGGCCAGCCAGCATTCAAAATCGATTATCTCCTTCTCCCCGTCGCGCAGCGGCATCAACACCATCATCCCATTGGGTGAACTTCGCAGGAGCGCTTGGAGCACATCTTGGGTCGCGGAGCCAATCGAACGCGGCTTAGCCTGCGACCGCTCCGAAGGCTCGGGAGAACGAAGCGCCATCGTACTCACGATCCATCCGATCGTACCGACCACGATCAATACGAAACCGCCCAGCTGGCACGCCTGGGCAACGCCCTGTAGAAGTGCCGAGTCGGCAAGAAACTCGATTCCGTTGATGGCGCCCGATCGCTTGATGCCGCGCAGAATCATGCCTGCGAATACGATCACGAACCCGATGACCAGGAGCGTTCTGTACTGCGACGGGACCCTCAACTGTGAAATGTGCCAAAACAGAAAGACTGCCAGAGTTGCCACGACGGCGCCAAGAGCTATGACTGGCAAGAACTGTCCCATCTCAAACTGCTCACGAGTCTCGAGTAGCTTGCCACAATTCAGCACTCGGCCCCAGCCGCGCTGACAACACCGACGTCCACAGCGCCGCCATCCCAGCAAGCGCTGTTCGACAACCCGTTCACGCCTCGCTGATCATGAAGCGACCGAGCCTCGAATCTTTGATCGACACGGTGACGCCTGAGCGTGACGGCTGTCGGAGCAACCGGGGCACTCGCTTGGTGCCGTTTCCGATAGTAGGGCTGAATACGTCCGGTAAACGCAGCCGATCAGGCCGATCTGATGAGCGCATCGAGGCGACGTGGCAGTTCCTAGAATCGACGACCTGAGGAACTGAGGAACGGGACGCTGCACGCCACTCGAAAAACCGGCGAGAACATGGCTACCCGAAGCGTCCAGCTACACGCGCGGTGATCCCTACGCCGACCTCAAGACCCCGTCGGGTCCTCAATCCAATGTTCATAGCACGGCCTACAAAGCAGCACCACCACGCGGCGATACACCTGGTCCATCAACTCCTGCTCAGACAGATCGCGCATCTGTTCGATCATCGCATCAATATCCGCGGAGATCGCGGCGAGTGGTTCTTCGGTATCCAATCTCGGTGGCGTCGGATCAGCGAACGCCTCGATCTTCACCACATAGAAACTCCCCTCACCCGGCGTCAAGGACGCGCCGCACCGATGGCAGAGAAAATCGAGATTCGAAATCGTTGTTTCGTCGTGCATTGAACCACGCGCCATCCATATTGATCTCGCTCTGGTAGATCACAGGCAAACAGACTACCACACACCCCTCGCCAACTGGGGGGCCGCGTCCGTGAATACCCCGCCGACCACTCACCGGGAGACCCGGCTTTCATAGTTTCTTTTCTTTCCCCTCCTTATCTTCCTCGCCGCGATGGGACGACGAACGTGAGCAAATGTCATTCCGTTCCCGGCTGTTTCTCCGTCATCTGTCATATGTCACATATGACAGATGACAGGAAAGAGTCTTGCTCATCAGGTGCCCAGCGATTGCAATGCTTGCGCACCTACGGAAACCTCGGCGGTGGAGCCGGGCGAAGGTCAAATGGGAAATGTCAGACAACATAAGGAGTACGAAGATGAGTCTGCGAACAACAACGTGGCTAGCCATTCCAGTCGGTGCGTTGGTCCTTGGATTGGTAGCAGCAGGTCAGGACGGCGATGCGCTGGAGACAGCCAGACCTGCCTCGCCCATTGACGGCGAAACGGAAGCTGGGGCAACCGCGGCGTACAACTACAAGCGTGGCAACATTCCAGTCGGTACGATCGTCGCTTACGGTGGGCCCATCGCGCCGGAGGGATGGTTGCGGTGCGACGGTTCGTACATCTCGATTGATGAGAACAAGGCTCTATTCCATATCATTTTCGATTCCTTCGGTATGATCGATGCCAAGAATGGTACGTTTGCGCTACCCGATCTGCGGGCAAGGTATCTCATTGGTCGCGATATGGAGGCTGGGGACTCCATCTGCGCCCAATTCGGGGGACGACATGAGCACCGGATGTTTGATTTCGAGGTGAATAGAACCCTCCGCATACACGAGCAGCAATTCCAAGAAATCAACTGGGGGTCATATGACGTCTTCGAGATGGTTGTGTCGGGTATGCCAGACGACCCTATCGAACTTCAGATTGGTAACCAGAACTTGTCGGGCCCAGCTCAGATTTGGACATTAGATCCCGAGTTCATAAATGAGCAGCGCCCGGCATCCCTGGTAATCAACTACATCATCAAGCGCTGAGCGCAGATACCCGTTGCGTAGCGGTTTCGATCCGCATAGCCAAGTGCTTCGCGACAGCGCTGTTCTTGCTCGGCGCCTCGGGGGGCGTGTCCCTGATAGAAGGAGGAATCAACATGAATGTTAGCACGAGTGCGAATTTGAATCTGGTCAGGCCTTCCGGGCTGGTCGCATTGGTCTTGGCGCTACTCGCCGGTCCGGCCTGGGCGGGGGATGTGCCGTTCACGGAGCACATCATCTCGACCAACGCGCTTCAAGCGACGGACGTGTTCGCGGCGGACGTGGACGGCGATGGAGACATCGATCTACTGTCCTCTTCCAGAGCAGATGACAAGATCGCGTGGTACGAGAACGACGGTGGTTCGCCACCCACGTTTACCGAGCATGTCATTACGACGGGTGAGGACCTCGCTCGCGTGGTCTTCGCCGCTGACATCAACAACGACGGTGACATAGACGTCGTCACCGCAGCGCGGGGCGGCAACCGAATCGTGTGGTGGGAGAACGATGGCGGTTCGCCACCCACGTTCACCGAGCATGTGATCTCGGCTAGCGCGGATGGGCCGCTTGGGCTCGTAGCGGCGGACCTCGACGACGACGGCGATCTCGATGTGCTTTACTCTGAGTTCGACGATAATGAAATCGTCTGGGCCGAAAGTGATGGCGGATCGCCCCCAACGTGGGACGTGCACATCATTTCAGCAAACGTCGTGGGTGCCACACCGGTAGCGGCTGGTGACGTCAATGGCGACGGGCTGATCGATGTCCTTTCTGGCTCGGTTTTTGATCTGAAGCTAGCCTGGTATGAGAGCGACGGGGGTTCGCCACCCGTGTTCACGGAGCGGATCATCTCCACCG
>CBDUST010000032.1:0-25033 GCA_965369945.1 uncultured bacterium
GTCGAATCCCATTGGGTGAAGGACGTTGAATCCTTTGTGTCGCTTGAATCGGCAAACGATATCGGTGGCGGTGTACCCCTCGGGATGGCCGACGTGGAGTCCGGCGCCAGAGGGGTAGGGAAACATGTCGATGCAGTAGAACTTTGGCTTGGAAGCGTCGAAGTCTTTCTGACCGGGGTTTGGCGCTGCGAACGTGCCGTTGCGCTCCCACAACGATTGCCAGCGCGTTTCGATATCGTTGGCGAGGCTGCCGGTGTATCGAAAGGCGGGCGTGTCATCGTTTTCAGACGCAGGGCGTGTCTGTTTTGTGTTGGTTGTTGACGCTTTGTTCATGCGTCGTACCTCGGCCAAAGGAAGCGGCTAAAAATAAAGAGGGCCTCGCAAACGCGAGGCCCTGCTGTTTGGTTCGTGCAGTGGATCGCGCGGTCTACCCGTCGGTCGGGCCAAGCAGGAGCGGTCGAAGCTGGGGCGAGATCGCGCACATCGTTGGAGAGTGTATCGGCTGATTGGCGTGAATCAAATAAGCTGCACTATCCGGCCGCGCTGGGAAGATCGTCACTACTTTCGCTTGCGCTCCAGTTCGGCGAGGTATCTCTTGGCCTCACCGACGAGGAAGAAGCTGCCGGTGACGCAGATGAGATCATCTCGGCCGACCGCTTTTGAGGCTAGAACCAGGGCGTCGGAGAGGGTCGGAGCGACCTGACTCATCTTGCCGCTTCGCTCGGAGAACATCTGGTGAAGCTCGTTGGGGTCGGCGGCGCGCGGCGTGTTCTTGGCTCGGGTGAAGATGAGCTTGTCTCCCCCCAACGCGAGCTGATCGAGCATCGCGGGAATGTCCTTGTCCTCACAACAGCCGAAGACGCAGATCATCGAGTCGTAGGGCGTATAGGCGCCGACACATCGCATGAACGCGCAGATCGCTGCTGGATTGTGGGCCCCATCCAGAAGAATCCGCGGCTGAGGCCAGGCCAGCTCCATTCGTCCCGGCGCTTGGGCCGCGGCTAATCCGTCATGCAGTGCGATTTCGGGGAACTCGAATCCCGATCCTTTGAGGACATCGATCGCTGCCAGCGCCAGACCGCAGTTGAGCGCTTGGTGCTCGCCGGGCAGCGGAACCGGCAGGTGCATGAATTGGCTGGTCTCAGTGAGCAGACAGATACGCGCGTGTGGGCCCATTGATGCAGAGGCGGCGAATCGGCGGCTGAACTCGATTTCTTTGTTGATAATACGAAGCGGCGCATTGACACTCTCGGCGACTTCTCGCAGCGCCTGATCGACCTCGCTTGTCTGTTCAGTTGATAACGCGGGCACGTCGCGCTTGAAGATGCCGGCCTTTTCGCGGGCAATCTCCGGTAGCGTCTTGCCAAGGATGTGCATGTGGTCGTAGTCGATCCGGGTAATCACGCTGACCTCGGGTCTGATCAGATTTGTCGCGTCAAGTCGTCCGCCCAGACCTGTTTCGATGACCGCGATGTCCACCGCCTGCTCGGCGAAGTACTTGAGCGCAATGCCGGTGATCATCTCGAAGAAGGTTGGTTCGTCCGGAAGCGTCGCAGCGGCTTCGGCGGCCTGCCGCATCGATTCGGTGAATTCGGATTTGCTTATGGGTTGGCCATTGATTGCGATCCGCTCTCGCACATCGACGAGGTGGGGGCTGGTGTATTGCCCGACGCCGTGCCCGCACCCTTGGAGCATCGAGGCGATCATGGCCACGGTGGAGCCCTTGCCCAGCGTTCCAGCGACGTGGACCGTTCGCAGTTGCTCGTGTGGGTTGCCCAGCGCCGCTAACAACGCGCGCATTCGATCCAGCTTGAACAGACCTTGATTGGCGCGGACGACGCGCATCCGTTCGACATCCGCTCGGTCGTACAAGAACCGCACGGCATTGGCGAACGTGACAATTTCAACCGTGTCGCGGCTAGTCGTCGAACCGCGTCGGCGGGGGGAGATACTCTTGGCCATACCGCACGCAGTTTATCACCCTTGGCAAGGCGATTCAAATTGCGTAATGTAAGTTGTTGACGGGCAACGCTTTAGTGCGAAATCGCCACTCGCGCTGGCCCGGCCGTTTGGGCGAGCTACAGGCGCGACGGCCATGTTCGTTACGATCAGGCCTGGGAGGTTCCACATGGACAGTGTGCCACACAAAGAAGCGTTGCAGCATGAGGCGTGGCGGGTGCTGCGCATTATGAGCGAGTTCGTCGAGTCGTTTGAGACGCTTGCGGAGCTTGGGCCTTCGGTCAGTGTGTTCGGTTCGTCGCGCTTGGGACCGGAGGATGAGTACTACAAGCTTGCGGTGAAGTGTGGCGCGGCGCTCGTTGGTAAAGAGTTCGCTGTGATCACCGGCGGCGGGCCGAGCATCATGGAAGCGGCGAACAAGGGTGCGCTGGAAGCTGGGGGTACTTCGGTCGGGTTGAACATCTCGCTGCCGTTGGAGCAATTGCCCAACGCCTACCAAAACGTCGAGTTGAATTTTCGGTACTTCTTCATTCGCAAAGTGATGTTTGTGAAATACGCTCAAGGGTTTGTCATCTTCCCGGGCGGCTTTGGCACGATGGACGAGTTCTTCGAGAGTCTCACGCTGATTCAAACGTTGAAAGTGGTGCCGTTTCCAGTTGTTCTTATTGGCCGCGATTTTTGGGGAGGACTGCTGGAGTGGATGCAGCACACGATGCTTGAGCGGTTCAAGACCGTCGGAGTCGAGGACTTCGACCTCTTCCATTTGACCGACGATGTTGATGAAGCGGTCGCCATTATCCACGACAACTTCACCGGTAAGCGCAAGGTCGCGCAGAAGCTTCCGCGGTTCGTTTCCGACGATGAGGAGGTCGAGACAGGCGAAGGTACGCGAACCGGCGTGGAGCCGCGAAAGGGCGGACGGCTGCGCGAGAAATACGAGCAGTCCAGCGAGGAAGTGGTATAGAGCCGTTGGCTTAGATCGGCAGTGCGCGCGAAGCGCCAACGGCTGAGACGGTGAACAGCGTCGGCGGGCGGGAGAATTGGGACGAGAACCGATCGGCCAGTTCATCGGACACCGTCGTGACCGCGTCGGCTTGGCACAAGATTAGTGCGCAACCTCCGAATCCGCCTCCGGTCATTCGAGCGCCGATTACGCGGCCGTCGCGGTGCATTTCTTTGGCCGCATCGACCAGCGCGTCCAACTCGGGGCAGCTCACTTGGTAAAGATCGCGTAGCGAGGTGTGACTGTCGAACATCAGCCGGCCGACTGTCGCCAGATCACCTGCCTTGAACGCTCGTACGGCCGCGAGGACGCGCTGATTCTCTGCAGCGACATGCTCAACACATCGAGCCTGCTCATCAGTCAATCCCCGCCCCCGAAAAATCGGACTTATCCCCATTTCTGTGGTGGCGTCGCGCAATGTTGATAGACCGAGTTTTGCCGCAGCTTGTTGGCAGCTCTTGCGACGGGCGGCGTATTCACTTTGCGCCAATTCGCGGGGCACGTTCGTGTTGGCGATGAGCATCGCAACGGAATCCGCTGACGGCAATGGGATCGGCTGAGCGGTGTTGGACTGACAATCGATCAACAGCGCCTGATTGGGCTGCGCCAATGTGGCGATGAACATGTCCATGATGCCGCAAGGGGTCCCGGGGAATGCGTGCTCAGCGCGTTGGCAAAGCAAGGCCTTGTCGATCGGATCGAGTTTCGCGCCCACCACTTCCGCCAACACGGTCGCCGTCGCCACCTCGATTGCCGCACTGCTGGCCAAACCCGCGCCGATCGGCACCGTGCTCGTTATGGCAACGTCGAGATTGGGGACTGTGTGACCGAGCTTCGTGAATTGATCGACGACACCAAGCAAGTAATTGGCGAAGCGCGCATCAACCGGCACTATTGGGGCGGTCAACTCACATTGGATCGCCTCGTCCAGGTCGATCGCCCAGAGTGTTGAGTTGTCACCAGGTGCGAGATCGGCGACGACGATCGCCCAACGGTCGATGGCAATTGGCAGTACAAACCCATCGTTGTAGTCGGTGTGCTCGCCAATGAGATTGACTCGGCCGGGCGCTGCGGCAGCGAATTGCGGCTGGCGACCGAAGCGATCAGTGAACGCTGAAACGGCCTGTGCGAGAATTTGATCCAGAGGGGTCATGTCCGTTTCCCTGTGCTGAACCGATGCAGGCAGACGGCGGCGGCGACGGCGACGTTCAGCGAATCGACGCCGGGGGCCATCGGCACCTTCACTACGAAATCGCATCGGTCAAGCGTCGCGGCCCCCAGACCATCGAACTCCGGCCCAACGACCAGGCCAACGCGCTCCGGGCGGTCAACCGAATCCAGCTCGGTTGCGCGTTCATCGATCGCTGCCGCTATCAAGGTCAGGTTCCAATCGCGCTTCAGTCGATCCAACTCGCCTAGCCAGTCGTCGCAGCGTGCAAAAGGGACCGAAAGCGTGTGTCCGATGGCGACGCGAAGCGATTTTCGATACAGCGGGTCGTGACATTTGGGACTGAGCAGCACGCCATTGACGCCGAACGCCGCGGCGTTGCGAAACAGCAGCCCGATGTTGTCGATGTTCGTTATGTCCTGGCAGATGAGCATCGTCACGGGACCGTCGCGGCGAAGAATGTCGTCGAGGTTGGGTCGCTCGACTTTGGCGCGATATCCGGCTGCCAGCACGCCTCGATGGACCTCATATCCAGCCACAAGCGTCATGAGCTCCAAGGGCGCGACATAGACAGGTACATCCGCCGAGGCGAACGGTGCGATCCGATCCGCCCAGGTGTTCAGAACCAGTACGGATTTCGTCAGGCCGGGCGTCGAGAGCATGCGCTTGACGACCAATGGTTGCTCGCCGATGAACAGGCCTGGGAGTCCCTCCGGGCCAAGCAATCCACGATCACGGATATCGCGGTAGTCGGCGAGCCGAGGGTCGTCCAAATCGGTGACTTGAATGACGTTGCCAGTCTCGGCTGGGCGCTGCGGCATATGGTCGAGGATAGCGACGAAATATTTTCTTCGTGAATCTCGGCAAGGGTCTAGACAGCACGTCGGCCCGCCGTATTATGCCGACCCCTCGCGGCCGGATTTACCGGGCCGCAGGGAAATCGAGGGCCGACCGAGATGCCTGAGAGCGCTGCACCGCAGCCTGGCACATCTCCGACCCCACTAAGCCAACCCTCGTCTACGCGCGAAACACCTGCGTGGGTCAACGGCATTTATGCCGGGGTTTGTCTGTATTTTTTCCTTGCAGCCATCAACGTCATGAGCAGTGGGCTCAAGTCGATGGGTTCCCAGATCAAACAATTCTTAGATCAAGCCCACAACCCTGTGGTTGCTCTGATGGGCGGCGTGCTGGTAACCGCCATCGTCCAAAGTTCATCGTTCACGACCTCACTGATCATCACCCTTGTCGCGGCTGGACAGATGGACCTCGATACGGCGATCTTCGCGGTGATGGGCGCGAACATCGGCACGAGCATTACGAACAATTTGGTGTCCGGTTTCATGATGCGCATCAAGGACCAGTTTCGACGGGGCTATGCCGCAGCACTGATGCACGGCAACGTCAACTTCTTGACCGTGGCCATCCTCTTCCCGATCGAGTGGATCAGCGGTGCGTTGAGCACCACCGGCCAAGGCTGGCTCACGCAGTTCTCGATGTGGGCCGCCGGGGCGCTCGGCATAAGTTCGCAGCAAAAGCCCAATAGTCCGATCAAGGCGATCACCAAGTGGGTTGTCGAGTTGTTCGATTGGGCCGCTGGCTTGTTCCCCTCGAGTGCGCAGACTCAAGGAACGATCCTCGCGGTGATGGGGCTGTTGTTGTTGTTCCTCACGCTCGTGCTGATGGTGAAGAACCTCAAGGGAGCGCTTCTGCGGCGGGTCGAAGGCCTGTTCAGCTCCATACTGTTTCGCAACGATTTCATGGCATGGATCGTGGGGATCATTTCGACCATCTTTGTTCAATCCAGCTCGGTCACGACAAGTTTGATGATTCCTCTGGCTGGGGCCGGCGCGGTGAAGTCGAAGCGTGTTTTCCCATTTATGCTGGGGTGTAACATCGGCACGACGGTCACGGGTGTGCTTGCCGCATCAGCCAATCCCGTCGCAGCGGCTGTCGGGGTCGCCGTCTGCCACGTGACGTTCAACGTGGTCGGCTGTGCAATCTGGTATCCATTGCGCTTCATTCCGATGGGTTTTGCCCGGTGGTATGCCGAACTTGCCGCGAAATCGAGGCGGTATTATTTCCTTTACATCCTCATCGTGTTTATTCTCATACCGGGACTTGGCTATTTGATCGTTCGGCTTTTTCCGTAGTCGCCGATCGCGTTGGAGCGTTCCATGTTTAAGCAACTGTTTGCGGCGTTCAAATCAGGCGACGTGCTCGATCAAGCATTCTCTGAGCTGGCGGAGATGCTCGATCATTCACGATGGATGTTCGTTCGCGCCAACGAAGTGATCGGTCGCAGGGTTCCAGCTGATGAAGTTAAAGAGTCGCTCATGCGGCGTGATAAGTCGATCAATGAGCTGCTGCGATCGATTCGACGCAAGATCGTCCGTCATTTGACGATCAACCCGGGCGGGGACGTGGCGGCATGCCTGGCGCTGATGAGCGTAGCCAAGGATGCCGAGCGCCTCGGTGACTATTGCAAGAACGTCTTTGAAGTAGGGCGGTTCTACACCGAGGATTTCAAGATTCAGAAGTATCAAGAGCCGTTGGAGGCCGTCCGCGAAGACGTCGAGCGATTGTTCGAGAAGACCCGGCTTGCGTTCACCAAATCGGATGACGATGCCGCCAAGGCGGCTATCACAGCGGCCGATACGATCGGCGATCGCTGCGACGAGGTGGTCGAGCAGTTATTGGGTGATACCGCCAGCATCGACACGCACGAAGCCGTGGCGTACTCGCTTCTTGCGAGGCATTACAAGCGCGCGTCGTCTCATCTAGCCAACATTTGCACGGCCGTGCTGGGGCGGGTCGAAGACCTGGACTTCCGTCGCTAGAGCAGTTTCAAGGCTCTTGTAGGGTCAGGGCCTGGCAGAAACGGCACCAGGCACCTGCCTCAAGACCGGTGGCATTCTGAGTCAATCGGATCCTCGCCCCTGCGAAGTTCCGGTGGCACGGGCATCCTGCCCGTGCAGATGCCACGCCATGATAAGTCGCACGGGCAGGATGCCCGTGCCACCGGAGTCGCACCGAACGACCCGTCGGACCGGCGCATCTATCGTGGCCTTGGACGACCAGCGCACGTAGCCGCTATGTCTTCACTGAAACAGCGCTAGCAGACCCAGCCGGTGGATCGCGGGGGGTTCAAGCCGGATCAGGGTCGGTGACACCCCATCGCCCAGCGGTGGTTGGGTACACTCGTGGTGATGTCGCCGCCACAAGAGCATGAAGACCAGATGAGTTCGGGCGGGGAGGCGCAGGCCCAAAGCCCGCCGACCAGTCCCGTTGAGGACGTGGCCGAGACTTCTCCGCAGGACGAGCGTGTCGCCCAGCTGCTGGAGCACTCGATCGATGTGCCGGTGTTGGCCGAGGCGGTTCAGCAGCAAGAGCCTGCCGACGCAGCCGATACGTTGGAAGCGCTTGATGAGGAAGAGGCGGCTGAAGTTCTGGAGCAGATGGACGATCAGGCCGCGGCCGAGGCCTTGGCGGAAATGCAGGGTCCACTAGCCGTTCGCGTTCTTGAGGAGGAGATCGACGAGGACATCTCCTACGCCACCAAGCTCATCGAGCTGATGGCGCCGGATGATGCGGTCGACCTGCTTCAAAAAATCGAAGACACCTACCGCGAGGAAGTGCTGGCGGCGATGGAGTTGGCGACAGCCACCAAGCTGCGCGAGCTGATCGGGTACGACCCCGAGACGGCCGGCGGGTTGATGACCACTGACTATCTCGTTCTCGACAAGGATTTGAGCGTTGCCGGAGCGGTCGATCGGCTGCGGGCCCAGGAGTTACCCAAGGGCGTGCATCATCTGCTGGTGGTTGGTGAAGACAACCGTGTCGTCGGCGCCGTTGAGTTGCGCGATCTTGTGTTGGGAATACCTGAGCAGGTGCTCAGTGAGATCATGAACCGGACGGTCAAGGCAGTCCGCCCGGATGTGGATCGTGAAGAAGTTGCGCGCGAGTTCGATCGGTACGACTATTCGATGTTGCCGGTGATTGATCTGGACGATCGGCTCATTGGCATCGTGACCGTGGACGACGTGATCGACATCATCCGCGCTGAGCAGACCGAGGACGTTCAGAAGACCGTCGGCGCCGGCGCGCAGGAAGCGGTTTATTCAGGCGTGATCGAGAAGTTCCGCGGACGCTTTCCTTGGCTGATGGTGAGCCTGGTCATGATGATTCCAACGGCGTGGATCATCCTGGGGTTCGAGGATCTCATCCGGCAGGCGCCGATCCTCGCCATGCTCATGCCGGTGATCGCCGCGATCGTTGGAAACGGCGGGCACCAGGCGCTGGCAGTCACCCAGCGCGGCCTGGTGCTCGAAGAAGTAAGACGAGAGCGGATTCTCCCGCTCCTGGTGCGAGAATGGACCGTCGGACTGATGACCGGTTTTGTGCTCGGGGCGATCATTCTTCTGGGCGTGGGATTACTTTCGCTGCGTACAACCAGCGCCTCCTGGTTGCTCGGCGCGGTCACAGGCGTGGGTACGATGGTCGCCATGAGCGTCGGCACGCTCTTCGGCTCCGTGATTCCCATGCTGATGAAGCGGCTCGGTTTTGATCCGGCGCAATCGTCCGCAATCTTCCTCATCATGATTACCGACGCTGTTTCGTTCGGGATCATCCTCTCGTTATCCTTCACCACCTATGAGAAGATTCTCGCACCCGGCTCGTGACGCGGTCGGTACAATGCCGTAAGCTGAGGATGCCTTCGCCCTGATAATCGTGAGGCAGCCGTATGCTCAGTAAGCCGGGCCTTCGATGACGACAACGACGCGATACACTTCACAAGTTCCATCCAGCACGATTCAGGTGTTGATCGATCGCGACCGTATCGCCGCGCGCGTTCAGGAGCTTGCCGCACAGATATCGAGCGACCTGGCGGATGTCCCGTCCGAGGGCGAGATCGTGCTCGTTCCGATTCTGACCGGCGCGATCATCTTCGTGGCCGATCTCATTCGACATCTGCCGCACAAGATAAGGATCGAAGTCACGACCGTCCAAAGCTATCACGGCCAGAAAGTCAAATCGAAACAGGCGCAGATCATCGGCTCGCTTCCCAGGGATGTCCAAGGAAAGCACGTGCTGATTGTGGACGACGTTCTCGATTCCGGCGAAACGATTCGTGTGATCCGCGACGAGCTTCAGCAGCGCGGCCCCAAGTCGATCCGCGCCTGTGTGCTGTTGCGTAAGCAGCGATCCTCCGCCCTGGAAACCCCCTGCGAGTACGTCGGCTTTGATATTCCCGATGAGTTCGTCGTGGGGTATGGGTTGGATTATCAAGGATATTACCGCAACTTGCCGGATGTTTGCACGATCGAGGGCGATGCATCGTGAACGCCTCGCCGGTCAGGCCGGATCGGCGCGTGCGCTCGTCTCGCTGTTTGCAAAGTGCCGGCGACACACCCGAGCTTGCAGCACCCGCGATCACGCATGCGCTTCCGGAAGGATTGGTCGATGACGACGAGGTTGTGTTGCTATTGCTGCGCCCCAGCATGCTCTTCATCCCACTTTCGTCGCTGAGCGGGCTGCTGGTGATTGCGGTGGTTACTCTGGCGCTGATGTATCTAGGTCGGCTGGTGGGTCTGGCGGGTACGGATACTGCGGCCTTCGGGCTTGGCGTCGCGGGTGGGATCGCGCGGCTCGCCTGGCAGGGGTTGGAATGGTGGAGTCGACTATATGTGCTGACCGATCGGCGTGTCCTTCGGCGTAAAGGTGTGCTGAGACCGACGGTCTTTGAAGCGAGATTGCGCGACATCCAACACACCAGCGTCTTTCAACACCTGCGAGAACGGACCGTTGGTCTGGGGAGTATCGGTTTCGCCAGTGCCGGCAGCGAGGTCTTCGATGCGTTTTGGGTGATGATCCGCCAGCCCTTCGCGGTGCATCGCACTATTGTTGAGGCGATCGAGCGCTACGGTCGGTGTTAGGCGCAGCGCCGATACATCGTCAGGGCTGATCCGGATCGCGCCGGGCACGCAGCAGGTCGATGAGCGACTGTCGGCCGAAGACGGTTAGCTTGGCATCACGCTCAACCAGCTGCATCTCGACCGCACTGTCGGGTGTGATCCGGAGTAGCGCCGCGTGACCGCGTGTGAAGCCCAGGAGCAGTTGCTCATCGAGCGGTCCATCGTCAACGAAAACCAGTGAGCGGTCCGCCTCGATCTGAGCCACGGCGGCATTGCTCATCGACATCGCGACGGCCAGAACGACAAGCGTGAAGAAGCTCGCGCTGGCGGCGATCGCCTTGAGCCAGCCTGGGATCGCCAATCGCAGCACGAGCACCGCCCAAAGGGCTGCGGCGATGGTCGCCAACACGTCAAACGCTGCGACTGTCTGGAGGTTCTCGAGCCATTGGACGGCGCTGCCCAGAGCGATCGGCAGTTCACCGACTTTGTCATTTCGCATTTGCGAGGCCGCCCACCAGATCATGGCCACCGCATTAGTTCCGGCTGCGATTGCACCAATATAGCTGAAGGTTACTGCGGCGGTGGAGAGTCGTGGACCGCCCGGGGCCGGCATCTTGGCGGCGCTGATCGCGGCTGCGGGGATTGCGATCAGAGCGAAGCCCACCATCAGCCACGCTGGCTCGGCCACGCCCGCCAGAATGATCACACGTGGCACGGATATGAGCATCAAGGTTCCGGTGGCGAGTCCTTCCCCTGGTTCGCCAAGCAATTCAGGCAATCGAATGGCCGGTGCGAATCCGAGTCGAAACCCCAGATGCCCCATGAGCCAGACGCCGGCCAGGATTCCCACCGCCACGATGATGCCGATGGTCAGGCGAAACGTCGTTCGATCCGGCTCGTCGCGTTTGCGCACGGATTTCACTGCCTGGCGGACCAGAAGCACCTTGGTGCGAGCGGTTCCGGTGCGGACGATTGGTCGGGCGAGTTTGGGCATGGCAATTGAGAGCTTAGAGGCGAGGATTGGGCCTAGAGACTATCGGCTTGGAGCGGACGGTGATCGACCCGATCAGGCCCGATCAGCCCTGATCACGGCTGTTCAGGCCCGATTGGGCACACCTCCAGTGATTCGGCGAGGAACCCGGGGCGGTTCTGCTAGGCCGGGCTGGGGACCGTCTCCAGCACCTGCTGCATGATTCGGCGGGTGGTGGCGGTGTCGCCTGCGTGCATGTAGGTCTTGCTGATGACGCGGTGGGAGCACACGGGCAGCACGTTGGACACAATATCCTCCGGCACACAATAGTCTCGACCCTTGAGCACCGCTGTTGCCCGCGCGACCTGCGATAACGCCAACGCTCCGCGCGGGCTGATCCCGATCTGAAGATCGTCGTTCTCGCGCGTCGCACCGGCCAGGGAGATCACATAATCCACCAGAGCCCGGTCCATCGCCACGTCGTCAACCTGCTGTTGCAAAGCGAGCGCTTCGGTGGTGTCCAGCACCGGCTCAAGTTCCCTCAGCGTGGTTCGGGCCGGTTGTTTTTCGATGATTCGTGACTCGTCATCCGGCGCTGGATAGCCCAGGCTGATACGCATCAGGAAGCGATCGAGCTGGTTCTCCGGCAAGAAGTACGTCCCCTCGAATTCGTATGGGTTTTGCGTCGCAACGACCATGAACGGCTCGGGTAACTCAAAGACGTTCCCGTCCACAGACACTGTGCTTTCATTCATTGCCTCGAGCAGCGCTGATTGAGTACGGGGGGTCGTTCGGTTGATTTCGTCAGCGACGATGATGTTGTGGAAGATCGGCCCGCGCTTGAAGTCGAACGTTTCCTTCTCCCGGCTGTAGACCGAAACCCCGATGATGTCCGAAGGCAGCAGATCGGGCGTACATTGGATTCGAGCGAACGAACAGCGGATCGACTTGGCCAAGGCGTTGGCCAGAACCGTCTTCCCCACGCCGGGTACGTCTTCGATCAGAACGTGCCCACGCGCCAGCAGGCACACGATCACTCGATCAACCGCCGCCGTGTTACCCATGTAGACGGAGGTGATGTTTCGGCGCAGCCGTGATATCGCCTCTTGGGCCATGATCGTGAATCCCTGAGTAGGCGGCAGTATATGCCGGGTTGAAGGTGGGGCCGGCCGGGAGGGGTGACGGAAGGGGCTCGCCTGGGCTCCGAACCCGGTACAGTTGATGATCGTGAAGGCGCTAGATCAGCCCCGTGATCTCGAGAGCGCGGCTGTCCGCGCTGAGCTGCATTGTCGAGGCTGTGGGTACAACTTGTACGCCTTGTCTGCCGACAGTCGATGCCCCGAGTGTGGCTTGGAGATTTGGGAGACGGTGCTGCACACCGTCGATCCGGCAGCCAGCCGTCTGCCCAAGTTGCGCAATCCGCGAGCGGTCGGGAATGGGCTGTTCTGGGTGATTCTCAGCCTTTTGGCAGGGGCGATCATTCTTGTGGCCAGGCCGGTCGCGCTTCGTCTGGATGCGTTGGACCCGACCGGGGTGCGAAATATCTCAGCGCTTGCGCCGCCCAAGCTTGCGATCGCAGCAGGAGCGGTGGTGTTGGTAGGCTTGATGGCCGCTCGCCGCTTCGCGCCTGCCAAGGGCCACCAACCGGGCGGCGCGGTGCTGCGCGATATTCGCTTGCTCGTGGCCGGAATGATCGCTTGGGCCTTGCTCGTCATGATCCAACCAGGGCTACAACGATTGGCTGTGCCTAGCTGGCAGCTTGATTTAACCCATATCGCGGCCGCGCTGGGAGCGATGTTCGGACTGTTCGGCCTTGATGGCATCCTTCAGGCAATCGGTCAGCGCAGCCGGGCGTTTCGTACTGCACGCGGCGGCCGGCAGGGTGTGATGGGGATGATCGGTGCGCTAGGAGGCGTGGTGTTGGGTGAGTTGATGGGTCTACTCGCGGCAGGGATAGGCTCCACCGCGAGTTGGCTGGCCACCCTCGGCTTGGTCATGAGATGGATCAGCACGCTGATGCTACTGATTGGCCTGGCCTACCTGGTCGTCAACGGCTGGTGGATCCGCCGAGCCTTGTGTCGCCCACCCCCATCCCTTGCTGAAATTCTCGATCATCCTGGTGACGAGGAGCCACCGGAGGACCCATCGAAGTAGTAGGGCCGGATTTGTGTGCGCGATCGTCCAGCTCTTTGGCTGCGATTGTGGAAAATTCGAGCGTTTCTTTGCGTGCGCTCGATACCTGCCTTATCTTCAATTGCAGACTGTTTGGGATTTGACAGGGCCAAGGGCGGTAGAAAACGGGAGATCGCCAGATGAGTGAGACTTGGCTTACGTGCGAAATCGGAGACGGGATGTTTAGCGACGAGATGGTCGTGGTTTTCGACACGGACAAAGGCGAGGTAGTCTCGTTTTTTGTGCCGAGGTCGTGTGTAGAGGATCTGGGGGAGGCCAAGGGTCGCGTCAGAGTTCGCGTTTTCGAGGACGGAGGGCAGACCTGGGCGGTTCTGCCTAATGAGGTCCAATCGATCGTTCCCGTGAATCCGGAATATGTCGCGGCATGATTCTCTCCAATGTGAGCATCCATGAGGCAATCGACAATGGATGGCTCACAATTGAGCCGGAACCTCAACCCAGAATACCCGCCAATGGCGGTCCGGAATGTCCGTACAACACCAGCGCTGTCGATCTGCGCCTTGGGCGAGAGATCGCCTGGTTTCGGGATGACATGGCGTTCAGTATCGATCTGAAGCAGGGCGATTTTCGCCGACTGTTTGCTCAAAATTCCGACACGAGAAAACTCGACGACGATCAGCCATTCCAACTCATGCCTCAGAGGCTTGTTCTTGGAAAGACCCTTGAGACAGTGACGCTCCCGATTGTCGCCGATGGCACTTCTCTAGCGGCCAGGGTCGAAGGAAAAAGCTCCTACTCAAGGTGCGGGCTGCTTGTACATTTCACAGCCCCAACCATCCATTCGGGATTCAGTGGGACAATCACACTGGAACTAATCAACCTTGGGACCATTCCAATCCTTCTCCATCCGGAAATACCGATCTGTCAGCTCATCATCGAGCAAGTTCATGGTGTCCCAATACGTAGAGACAGCCAGTTTCAAGGGCAGTCCACGGTCCACGGAGCTTGACTCGTTGCGCATTGACGGAACGATGGGGCATGCCCAAACGCTCAACCAAGCGAGATGTCAGCGAGATCGCCAAGTCGATCGTGGATTAGCTGGCGAACCACCGCCACCGGAGACCCCATCTTCACCGTAGCGGGCGGCTGCTGACCTGCCACCTTGGCAGATTCGATCGCCGCTGGCACGTCCGATGTCAGCGTTGTCAGGGCCGCCGTGACAGCTTTGGCGACCCAAATCGTTGATATCGCATTGGTTACGGCCAAAGGCGGGTTGGCTGACGTTGGCGCGGCCTTTGAAGAGTATGCCGTGTGGACTCGCCCTTGGTGCGCGCTGCATCGAGGCGGTCCACTTCGTTCGTAGATTCAATGACTGCTACTTCAGCTCTTATCAGGAGACGTGCCAGATGGCTGTGAAGGAACTGGCCTTCGACGCGGACGCTCGCAAAGCACTGCTTCGCGGCGTCGAAAAGCTCTCAGCGGCGGTGAAATCCACGCTCGGCCCACGCGGGCGAAACGCTGTGCTCGACAAATCTTGGGGCGGACCGACCGTCACCAAGGATGGCGTGACTGTGGCTGAGGAGATCGAGCTGCGCGACAAGGTGCAGAACATGGGCGCCCAGCTCGTCAAGGAGGCTGCCTCGAAGACCTCCGACGATGCCGGCGATGGAACCACCACCGCGACGGTCCTCGCCGAGGCGCTGTTCAAGTCCGGGCTGCGGCGAGTGGCCTCGGGTGTTGACGCCAACGCCTTGGTGCGCGGCATGTCAAAGGGCGTCGAGGCTGTGGTCGCTGAGATCGAGTCGATGGCCAAGCCGGTCGCCGACAACATCGCCGCCGTCGCTGCCATCTCCGCGAATAACGATCAGAGCATTGGCAAGATCATGGCTGAGGCTTTTGGCAAGGTCGGTAAAGATGGCGTGATCACCGTCGAGGAAGGCAAGAGCCTGGACACTTTTGTAGATGTGGTCGAGGGCATGCAATTCGATCGTGGGTATCTCAGCCCCAACTTCGTTACCAACGCTGACGAGATGTCGGTCGAGATGGATAAGCCGTTGATCCTCATCTTCGAAGAGAAGATCGACTCGGTGACCAAGCTCGTGCCCTTCCTGGAAAAGGTGATGGATGCCAAGAAGTCGCTGCTCATCATTGCTGAAGATGTGACGGGCGAAGCGCTCAGTACGCTCGTCATCAACAAATTGCGCGGTGTGCTCCAGGTGGCGGCCGTCAAAGCGCCTGGCTATGGCGACCGGCGCAAGGCGATGCTTGAGGATATCGCCGTCCTGACCGGTGCTGAGCCGATCATGAAGGACATTGGTCAGGAGTTGGACAAGGTCACGATCAAGCAGTTGGGCCAGGCCAAGAAGATCGAGATCACCTCCGACAACTGCACCATCATCGAAGGCGCCGGTTCGACCAAGAGCATCCAAGCCCGGATCAGTCAGATTCGCAACGAGATCGAATCCTGCGACTCCGATTACGATCGCGAGAAGCTTCAGGAGCGGCTGGCCAAGTTGACCGGCGGCGTCGCCCAGATCAACGTCGGCGCTGCCAGTGAGGCTGAACTAAAAGAAAAGAAGGCGCGCGTTGAAGATGCGTTGCACGCCACGCGGGCCGCAGTAGCCGAGGGCATCGTGCCCGGCGGCGGTGTCAGTTTCATTCGCGCTATTCCCGCCCTCGCCCAAGTTCGCAAGCAGGTGAAGGGTGAAGAGAAGGCCGGCGTGGACATCGTCGCCGAGGCCCTGACCGTGCCCACGCGCGCCATTGCCGACAACGCCGGCGAAAAAGGCAGCGTCGTTGTTGCCAAGGTCAGTGAGATGGCCGGCAACAACGGGTTCAACGCATTGACGCTCAAATACGGCGACCTGATTGCGGACGGCGTCATCACACCCGCCAAAGTTGATCGCACCGCACTACAAAACGCAGCCTCCGTTGCTCGTTTGCTGTTGACCACCGCTTGCATCGTGACCGAAGCACCCACCGACGACTCGAACGGGCCTGGCGGCCCACCCGGCATGGGCATGGATGACATGGGCGGCATGGGCGGCGGAATGCCCGGCATGGGTGGCATGGGGTTCTAAGAGGTCGCTACGGAATGTAGCGGAGATGCACTGATGACTGCGATTACGGTAGACATGACTCACGTCAAACCAATCTGTCCTCACAAGACCTCGGACATCGTGCGCCTTCTTCGAGAAGTAAGCGCTTCCCTGAAGTCAACAGGCGTCGAACTGTCGGGTGACAAGACTCTTGTCGAATATGTTTCGCAGGAGTTCTGCAAGGCGTTGGCGGAGATAGATCCCTCGATTGTCCTGCTCATGGTTCAGCAGCTCGAGATCACAGATCCTTTGGTTCTCGGGGCTCGGCCCGATTGCAAAGTGACGCTGAGATTCGTGCCATACGACGAAATATTCAGCTCTGTCGACAATGCGGTGGCGAAGGTCATTCGGCGAGAGATCGGCTCGGTTCAAAGTATCTTGGACGAGCATGACATCACTTTGCTTGCATCGCTCGTGCTCACGAATACTGACGATTCCCGTGGACAATTGTCACACCCGATTCAGTTGCGAGAAGAGATCGAACATGTGGCGCAGTCGTGCATCTCCATTCCCAGCGAGCATCAAGTCAGATTCCTCGAAGTCCTGGAAACATCGTCTCTGAACGCACAACGTAAGGGCGCGACGATCGCTGCTGTGGCTGTGCAGGATGTCGTCGATTCGAGCGGATCGCATCTGCAATTCCAATCCTTCGTCGCAGACTCCGAAGATCATTACAAAGAACAAGAGTTGGAGAAATTCGACTCCGCAACATGCATGTGGATACATGTGCGACAGCATGACGTACCGAGGTAAATCTGATGAAATTCCGCGTTGTCATCGAACAAGACGAAGACGGTAAGTTCAGTGCCTCGTGCCCCACGCTTCCCGGTTGTCGGAGCCAGGGTGACACCCGCGATGAAGCCAAGCACAATATCGCTGATGCGATCAAGGGATATCTGGAAAGCCTGAAGAAACATGGCGATCCCATCCCGCCACCGATCAGTGAGGAGATCATTGAAGTTGACATTGGGAAGGTTGCATGAATGCCCCGGCTCCCAGTTATTTCAGGAGCGGAGGCAGTCAAGGCCTTTGGAAAAATCGGTTACGAGTTCAGTCATCAAACAGGAAGTCATATGATTCTGCGATCCGAAGAGCCTCCACACCGGCACCTCTCCATTCCGAACCACAAGGAATTGGGACGAGGATTGCTGCGAGGCCTCATCCGCGACGCGGGATTGACCATCGAAGAGTTCCTTAAGCTCCTTTGAAGCATGGAGATTTGCAAGCATGTCCGTCAAACCACTTGAAGATCGTGTATTGATCAAGCCGTCCGACCCGGAGACCAAGACCGACTCCGGCATCTACCTGCCCGAGTCGGCCAAGGAAAAGCCGATCCAAGGCAAGGTCGTTGCCGTGGGGCCTGGAAAACTCCTGGACAGCGGCGAGCGCGTCAAACCTTCGGTCAAGAAGGGTGACACCGTCGTGTTCGGCAAGTATGCCGGGACCGAAATCGAGATCAAGAACGTCACCCACATGATCATGCGCGAGACCGAATTGCTCGGCGTGATCGAACGATAAACGCCAAGCCGGACCTGACGCTTAGGAAGGTCCGGGTCATGTGACGAAGAAACCAGACTGACTGCTGAAAGCTGATAGCTGAGAGCCAACAAACATGTCCACGAAACAGATGAAATTCGACACGGAAGCGCAGCACGACTTCAACGAAGGTGTGGCCCAGATCGCCCGAGCGGTCGGCGTCACGATGGGTCCCACCGGCCGGCACGTCATGGTTCAGAAGTCGTTCGGCGGACCGACGGTGACCAAAGACGGCGTGAACGTCGCCAAGGAAGTCGAGTTGCCTCAGCCCTTTGAGAACATGGGCGCCAAGATGATCAACCAGGTGGCCAAGAAGGTCGCCGACGAAGCTGGCGACGGCACTACGACCGCCACGATTCTTGCCCAAGCGATCTATCAGAGGGGACTGCGACAAGTTGCCGCCGGCGCCAACGCCGTGGCTGTCCAGCGCGGCATCAACGACGCGGTCCGTGTGGTCGCCGAAGCGATCGACGAGATGGCGACCACCTGCCAGGGCAAGGACGACTACCAAAAGGTTGCCACGGTTTCAGCCAACCACGACGCGGTGATCGGACAATTGATTGCTAAGGCGATTGATAGGGTTGGTGCTGAGGGTGTTGTGGAAGTCGAGGAAGGAAAGACCGCCGAGATAACACTGGAGTACGTCGAGGGTATGGCTTTCGACAAGGGTTTCCTCAGCCCCTACTTCATGACGGATCCCAAGAAGGCCCAGTGCGTGCTCGAAGGTACAAACATCCTTATCCATGAGAAAAAGATATCCAACCTCGCAGACTTCCTGCCGCTGCTGAACAAGGTCGCGGCATCGGGTCAACCATTGTTGATCATCGCTGAGGACATTGAGAACGAAGCGCTGGCAGCATTGGTCGTGAACCGGCTGCGCGGCGTGCTGAAAGTCTGCGCCGTCAAGGCGCCGGGCTTCGGCGATCGACGCAAAGCGATGCTCGGCGATATTGCGGCTTTGACCGGCGGGACGTTCTTCGCCGAGGATCTCGGCCGAAACCTCGAAGATATCGAACTGAACGAGCTGGGCCGTGCTAAGAAGATCATCATTACTAAGGATGACACCACAATCATCCAGGGCGGCGGTAGAGCCAAGGACATCGAGGCCCGCGCCAATCAGATCAGGACCCAGAAAGAGAAATCGACCAGCGACTATGACCGCGAGAAGTTGGAGGAGCGACTTGCGAAGCTGGTCGGCGGAGTGGCGATCATCAACGTTGGCGCCGCGACCGAAACGGAGATGAAGGAGCGCAAGGACCGCGTGGAAGATGCGCTGAACGCCACCCGTGCGGCGGCGAAAGAGGGTTACGTGCCCGGTGGGGGCGTGGCTTTTCTCCGCAGCATCGAGGCAGTCAACGACGGTCGGCGCAAGGCCAAAGGTGATGAAAAGCTCGGGTTCGATATCGTCGCCGAGGCATTGGAGGCGCCCGCCTGGCAGATCGCTTCGAATGCCGGCATCGACGGCGATCTTGTGGTCGAGAAGATCAAGGAGCAAGAAGGTGGATTCGGCTTCAATGCGGCGACCGGTGAGTATGAAGACCTCAGCGCCGCCGGGATCATCGATCCGGCGCTCGTTGCCAAGACCGCTCTGCAAAGCGCCGCATCAGTTGCCGGGCTTATGCTCACGACTGACGTCATCGTGACCGAACTCAAGGATGAAGACGATCCCGTCGAAGACGCTGTTAGCTGACTCAGCTGTTTCACTGAGTGATCGAGGACCGAGTCGTTGAGGGTACAGGCTATGCGTCGATCCTCCGCACTCGGTCCTTGCTGCTTCTATGAATGCCCAATGCCCGATGCCTAGTACCTAGTGCCGTCTCTTTCAATGCCCACAACGCGCGACTACTACGAAGTGCTCGGTGTTCCGAACGAAGCCTCGGATGACGACATCAAGCGCGCGTATCGCCGGTTGGCGATGAAGTATCACCCCGATCGTAATCCCGGTGATTCGGATGCTGAGGGGAAGTTCAAGGAATCAGCTGAAGCATACGAAGTTCTATCCAACCGCGAGCGCCGCGCGACGTACGACAAGTACGGCCACGCGGGGCTGCGCGGAACGCCGGGTCACGACTTCGGCTCGATGAACGCCGAGGACATCTTCTCGATGTTTGAGGACATCTTCGGCGGTGGGATTGGTGGTCGGTCACGCAGACGGCGGCGCGGCGGTGTGCCGCGCGGCTACGACCTGGAAACCGAGGTGGAAATAACGCTAGACGAAGTGCTTTCCGGCGCATCCCGGGACGTCGAGTTCAAACGCCTCGATGTCTGTCAAACCTGTGGGGGCGATGGCGCCAAGCCCGGGACCGAGCCGGTGAAGTGCATAACCTGCGGCGGGATCGGCCAGGTTGAACAGGTTGGTTTTGGCGGGATGTTCCGAATGCGAACGACCTGCCCAAGCTGCGGTGGTCGCGGTAGCGTCATTGCTGAGAAATGCCCGGGTTGCCGCGGCTCTGGGCGCGTCTCGATCAAGCGAAAACTGAGCGTGAAGATCCCTGCGGGAATCCACGATCGTCAGGCGGTTCGCGTAACTGGTGAAGGTGAACCACCGCCGCCGGAACTCAGTCAGCGCGGCGAGGGAATTCGCGGTGATCTGCACGTTGTTGTGCGCGTTGCGGATCACAAACAGTTCGAGCGTGAAGGCGATGATCTATTGATCGCTATACCGATGGCTTTCACCCAAGCAGCGTTGGGCGCCCAGATCGAGCTTCCCACGCTTCAGGGTGCGACCACGCTGAATATCCCTGCAGGCACGCAGCATGGCGCGTTGTTCCGGGTCCATAAGGAGGGGCTGCCCAACCTGCGAAATGGTGAGCGTGGCGATCTGGTCGTGATCGTCCAGTTGGTTGTTCCGCGCAAGCTCACCGATGCTCAAAAGCAACTACTCCAGGAATACGCACACTCTGAAGACCTCGATCTAGGTGGCGATAGTTCGTCACTTTGGGACAAAATAAAGGACGCTGTCAAGGGAGCGTAGTGTCGCACGGGATTGCGGGATTGATTGATGTAGCCATGCCCAAACAGAAGCATCAACACGAAGGCGGTCTTGAACCGGAAGCCGAACTGAACGGCCATGAGCCGGTGGAGCTGACCGACGACGACGCGGAGCCGATCGAACTGTCCGAGGCTGCTGCTGAGCTGGTGGAGCGTCTTGAATCTGAGCGTGATGAGGCGGTTGCGGCGAGACAGCGTGCGCTGGCGGACTTCCGCAACTATCAGCGCCGCGCTGCTGAGAGCGAACTCCGCGCCGGTCAGGGCGGTGCTGCGGGCGTTGTGCGTTCACTGTTGGCGGTGATCGATCACCTCGATCTAGCGCTCGGACAAGACACGAAACAGATCACAGTCGACAAACTTCTTGGCGGCGTGCGCATGGTTCGGGATGAATTGGTCAAAGCGCTAGAGAGTCACGGCGTAGAACGTATAGACCCGGCTTGTGGAGATGAGTTCGACCCCAACCTCCATCAAGCGATGATGCACCAGCCCGACGAGAAGATTGAACCGAACCACATCGTCTGTGTGCTGCAGAGCGGTTATCAGATGGGCGATCTGGTGCTTCGCCCGGCCAAGGTGACAGTCGCCGCGCCGCCGGATGAGGATGACTAACCGTGCCGACCTACGAATACCTCTGCGAAGCCTGCGGCCATGAGTTCGAGCTCTTTCAATCAATGAGCGCACCTGTGAAGCGCAAGTGTCCCGATTGCGGGAAGCTCAAGCTCAAACGCTTGATTGGTGCCGGCGCCGGCGTGATCTTCAAGGGAAGCGGCTTTTATCAAACCGACTACCGAAGCGATTCTTACAAGAAGGCGGCGGAGGCGGAGAAAAAAGCAACCGAGCCTAAGACGTCCACTAAGGGCGACAAAAAGGCTGAAAGCAAATCGACATCGGACAAGAAGTCTGACAGTAACACTTCCAAATCCTCAGATTGATCGTGGCTGCGAAGAGGACGGGCTGACCGAGTAAGATTGTCCTTCCATGCCACTTCGCTTTACCAATCGTATTCTGGATCATCTCCAGCACTCCTACTACCGCCCGTCGGTGCCCAAGGCGATCGCGCGCGATCTCGATATCGAGGCCGACGACCGTCCGATCTTTGACGAAGCGATCGAGATGCTTGCCGAAGAAGCGCGCATCGAGATTGGGCGGGACGAGTTGGTGCGGCTGCCGGGCTATCCCGAGGAAGTAACGGGCGTGTTTCGACTCAACCAGCGCGGGTTCGGATTCGTTATACCCGACACCGCGTATCGTGATGGCGACTTGTTCGTGCCGCGCGGTGCGACCCGTGACGCTATTTCCCGCGATCGCGTGCGCGCCAAAGTCGTGCGGCGATCGCGGCGCGGTGAGGTTCGCCCCGGACGCAGTCCATTCACCGGCCAAATCGTTGAAGTACTCGTGCGCGGGCGCGATCACTTTGTCGGTGCGCTGTTTGAACGAGGGGGGCAATGGTTCGTCGAGCCGGATGGCAAATCGCTCTACGAGGCGGTGCTGATTCGAGATCCACACGCTAAGAACGCCAAGGCCGGCGACAAGGTTGTCATCGAATTGCTGCACTATCCGGATGAACAGTATGTGACGGAGGGCGTGATTACGGAAGTGCTGGGCGAAGCGGGTCGGCCGGACGTCGAAACGCAAGCGGTGATCGTCGCCCATGGTTTGCGCACCGAGTTTGAAGATGCCGCGGTAGAAGAAGCGCGGGCCGCTGCTCGATCGTTTGACAAAGAGGAGGCCGGCGGTTTCGTCGATCGTGAAGATATCACCGATGTATTCACGTTCACGATTGATCCGCCCGACGCGAAAGATTTTGATGATGCCATTTCGCTTGCGTATGACGCCGACGCCAAGGAATGGACGCTCGGCGTACACATCGCGGACGTTGCACACTTTGTCGGGCGGGGGACCTCGCTCGATGAGGAGGCGAGGCTTCGCGGAAACAGCGTGTACCTGCCGAGATTGGTGATCCCCATGTTGCCGGAGGTGCTCTCCAACGGCGTGTGCTCGTTGCAAGAGGGTGTGACGCGCCTGACCAAGTCAGCATTCATCACCTTCGATCACCGTGGCAAAGTGCGCGATCAACGACTCGCTGCGACCGTCATTCGCTCGAACAAACGATTGACGTATCTCGAAGCGCAAGCGCTGATCGATGGCAATGAGAGTGAAGCTCGCAAACATGCGCGCACTGAAGTGAACTACACCGAGGAGTTAGTCAAGACGCTCAAGCAGTGCGACAAGCTCGCTCGGGTTCTGCGCTCACGGCGAATGCGCGACGGCATGATCGTATTGGCGCTACCGGATGTGGAGCTGGTTTTCGATGATGAAGGACATGTGATTGATGCTGTGCCCGAAGACGATGCGTTTACTCATAAGATCATCGAGATGTTCATGGTCGAGGCGAACGAAGCGCTTGCTCGGGCATTCGATTCGCTGACCGTGCCGATCCTTCGGCGGATTCACCCCGAACCCGTGCCCGGCGACATTGAAGAGCTGCGCCTGTACGCGCGCGTGGCGAAGGTGAATCTCCCAGCCGAGCCCAGCCGTGAGGATTTGCAACGATTGTTGGAAGCGACGAAGGACACGCCTGCTTCGCGTGCGATTCACTTCGCTGTATTGCGGACGCTGACCAAAGCGTCGTACAGCCCCGCAATCATCGGGCACTTTGCGCTCGCGTCCGATCATTACGCGCACTTCACGAGTCCGATCCGTCGATACCCCGATCTTTCGCTTCACCGCGCGATGGAAGCATATTTGGATGCAACCGAGAACGGGCACAAGGTTCCAGGCGGGCGCAAGTGGCGCGAGCTTGCCAAGCGTCTTGCCCAAGATGATCGTGTGCTCGATGAAAGCGCGCTGATTGAACTCGGGCGTCATTGCAGTGAGACCGAGGTTGAAGCGACCGCTGCTGAGCGCGAGCTGCGTGATTTCCTGGTTATGCAGTTTCTCCAGGAGCATCATCTCGGCGATGAGCTTCCCGGCGTCATCACGGGATTGGTAAGCAGCGGCGTATTCGTTTCCATCGAACGATTCCTGGTTGAAGGGATGGTCAAAACAACCGATATGCCGCAGTCCGGCGGGCACGACGATCGATGGATTGCTAACGATCGTACAGGTAGGATCACGGCGCAGCGCAGCGGCGCATCGCTCGGCATCGGTGACATCGTAACGGTGCAGATTGTTCGTGTTGACCTTGCGTCACGACATCTTGATTTGCGCATTACGCAGCTTCCCAAAGCAAATCGCCGCAACCTTGTGAGCACACGAACTCGATCCGAAGGCTCGGGTAAACGAATCGAAGGCAAGCGCAAAGGCTACAAACAAGGCCGGCGCGGCCGCAAAGGACGTTAGAAGATCAAATCCACCCGTTTAGCGGGTGACGCGCAGCGTCCCTTCTTCGGCGACCATATGCCCACCCGATCACCCCCAATTAGCGAGCAGAATCAGCACATCACCCGCGCTGACCGTGTAATCGCCGTTTAGGTCACCGATGCAGTCGTCACAGTCATCGCACGGCCCCCAATTCGCCAGCAGGATGAGCAGATCACCCGCGCCAACCGTGCCATCCCCATTGAGGTCGCCGAGGATCGTCTCCGCACAGACGATCCATTTGGCAACGCTCTGTGACGAGAAGTCGCCTGCAAAGCTGAAGTCGCCGCTGGCAAACAGAGCTGGTCCATCGCCGGTTCCATCATCAAAGACTTCCAGTGCCCAGGCTCTTGGAGGAGAGCCTATCCCATTGTCGTGAAGCCCCTGTCCTACTGCGGACCAAGTGATTCCATCCCACCGTGCGATGTTCTGAACATCAACGCCGCCGGCACTCGCGAACCTCCCCGCGATATAGAGGGCAGGATGGTCGCTCAATCCATCGTCGAAGACTCGCAACGAAAGGACATTGGTAGATGGAAGACCGCCACCGATCCCACCGCCGGGTAGCGCCGACCACTGCTTGCCGTCCCATCTGGCGATGCGATCGGCTTGAACTCCTCCAGCTGTTGAGAAACTTCCGATGGCATACAGGGCCGGGCCGGAGCCATCGTCGTACGGAACCAGGGAGGCTACCCAATCATCCATGCCACTTCCAAGCGGTGACCATTGCACGCCATCCCACTTGGCAATGTAGTTAGTCTGGATCCTTCCGGACATGATGGTGAAGTCGCCGGCTGCGTAGAGTGCAGGTCCACCGCCGGAACCGTCATCCCACACGGTCAGGCCCCTGATGCGGTCGTTCGCTCCTCCACCGGCGAGTGGCGCCCATTCGGCGCCGTTCCA
>CBDUST010000033.1:0-24525 GCA_965369945.1 uncultured bacterium
GTGCTGAGAGCCTGAATCGGGAGGCGGAGTCGAAGGTTGAAGCACTTGCCGAGCAGCTGCGCGAGCGAAGCGCATCGTCGGACGAGTACCGCGACAAGTTTCAGGTCGCTCAGGAGCGGATACGCGACCTTGCCGACACGCTCGAAGAACAGCAATCGCGACTGGAGGAGGGTGGCGAGGCCATTGCCGCTGTGCAGGAGCAACGAGAGCAAATCACCGAACTAACCAACAAACTGGCCCATCACCAAGTCGCCCGCGACCCCGAGCAGTTGCGTCAAAAGGATGAGCGAATTGAAGAACTGGTCGAAGCGCTACGGCAGGCGCGGGGCCAGAGCCCAGGCGAGCAATCACATGCGGACTCCGAAGCGCGGGTCCACGAGTTGACGACTGAAAATGATCAGCTCAAGGTCGAGGCTGAGCGTGCTGCGATCGAAGCCCAAGAGGCCTGGCGTCGGTTGGAGCAGCAGGGGCCCGACGGGACGCAAGGCGATGGTGATGCAAACGAGGCGCAGCGTCTTGCGGTAAAGGCTCAGCACCTTCAGCGACGTCGAGTCAGACTCGCGCGAATGCGCCGTGCGTTGCGGGGCAGGACGCGACCGCAATCCAACGCCACGCCCGAGTCCAACCCAATTGAGCAGATTGCGGCGCTGCGTGATGCCATAGAAGCCTCGGAAAGGGAACTGATCCGTAAATGGGCTCGACCGTCGGCGGTGGTGACGCTGGGCTGGTTCACGCTCCTGGCGATCAGCATTGCTGGCGTGAGTTGGTTCGGTGCCGATCATTTCGTTCCAGCCACCGTGTCGGCGTCGGTCACATTTGAGGCGAAAACTGGTTCGGGCCAACAGTTATCGAGCGAGGAATCACAAGCGTGGAGAGTCTGGCACACCGAGCTCCTCGCAGATACGGGATTCACCAATACGCTGGTCCAGCGACTGGCTGATCGTCGACTCGATCGCTTCGCCGACCCCGGGGTCTTGCGCCAACGCCTACAGGCCGATCTGACGATCGACGCGATGCAAGACGGGCTGATGACGGTCTCATTGGCTGGTACGGACCAGCCCGAGATCACGGCGTTGCTCGATACACTCGCGACGACATTCGTCTCGGAATCGTCGCGCCGAATAAGCAAACGAGGCGGCGCTCATGCAGTGGTCAAGGGCGGAACCAGCAAAGGCGGTCGAGTGACGTACGCTACGATCAATCCGGTTCCGATCCACGATGAGCGGCTGAAGTTTGCCGCCTACATCTTCGGCGGACTCTTCCCGGTCTGCCTCCTTCTGATGGTGGTGATCTATCGTCGGCTGGCGCGGGCCAAGAGTGTCTTTGATGGGCCAGACGCGATCTTCGCCGTCCCGGCTATCTAATACGACTCTCAAGTAACTCAGAGGTTCTGGCGTGTCGTTCTTTCTCCGCGCACCGGAAGAGGTCTGTTCTGCCCGTTCCGGTCGAAGCATGGCCGGATAATCAACGCCTGTCTGAAGGTATTTGGGGGGCGATATCGGACCAATGAAGCGCTGCGGAAGAATGGCGAAACTCTACCGTTCGCAGGATTCATTGACGCTGCGGTCGGGTGAATGTCCCCAAAGCACCGGGTCGATCGTGCCGATTGGCGTCACTTGGCTTCAGTTTGTTCATCCTCGGAGGCTACGGGGCGAACGATGCGAATGAGTCATTCGACAATCGCGGGTTCCGAAATGTTACTTCGGTCTTCGGAGCCGTCCTACGAACTCTCCACGCCTGGTCAGAATCCGCTCGGCGGGCAGGTATTTGCCGCCGTTGACACGATGAGCCGGCGGATGGAGGATCTCGCGCGCGAGTGTGATTGTCTGGGTTACTTCGACGACGAAGACGGGCCGAGAGCCGCCTAGCTTCAGCTCGGGTCCGTTCCCAGCGTTCGGTCACGCATCGCATTCGCCGCAGATTGCATCAATTCCCGGATTCGGTTCTCGCGGTAGCGCGCATCCGTAACGATCGTTGACGGGTTGGACGGATTCACAATTGGGGAGCCTTCTCTGGTTTGCCGCATGTCCACGCCGGTGAATGGAACGGTCGTAGCGCTGCGGGATGTCCACCGTTGCTTGGCTTGCCCGCTTCGCTCGGGATACTCTCTCAGATTGAGCCGACCATAGCGATCCTCGCCGATGCGACCCTCATCTTGGGGCGTTGAAGGATCGGCTTGGCCCGTGCGATCAAGGTCGGGTTGGCCGATGTAGAATATGGTCCCGGCAGGGATCAGTGGAATGGGTCCGTTCCTACCCGATGAATACGCAGACTGTGGGAACACTGCATGGATTCCGCCGTTGACCCTCATGTACAAGTCTTCTTGACCGGGAAAACGGTAGACCTGATTAAAACCGGTCGGCGCACTCAGCCCCCGCTCAACTGACCGCAGGCTTCGCGACAATGGGGAGATGTCCTCCACCCTCTGGTCCAGCGGCTTCAGATCATCGCTTTGACCTGCAACGGTCGACGTCAGGCCTAAGACTAAGATGGCGATTGCGAAGCGAGGCATGTCTTTTCCTCATCGGCGTCAAGCGATTCGATACCACAGTATACCTCAGGCTGCCGCGATTGGATCGCGAAAAAAACATTACCGGAGCGTATGAGAGAGAATCGTGGTTGTCGCCGCCGGCAAACGGACTTCGCCGGAGCTGGTTTCCACCAAAAGCCCTTCAAATGGATCGATCCGCAGCACGGTGCCGTGGATGGTTTCGCGGCCGCTTCGCAATGTTGCCTCGGCGCCGCGAAGGACGTCACGCTCGCTGAAGGCGGCTGCGAGCACGTCGTCGGGTTGTCGAAGTGCGGTGCATAGCGACTCAAGAACAGCAACGATGACCTCCAGTCGATCGACGGGTACGCCGAGTTGGGCCAGACTGACCGCCCGATCGGCCAACTCTTCGGGCCAACCGGTCTGAGCGACGTTCATGCCGATACCGGCTACAGCCAGCGCACCGGACTGCTCGACAAGGATCCCCGCCAACTTGCGACCGTCGATGACAATGTCGTTTGGCCACTTGATGCCGATTGGCCGTTCGAGTAACCGCTCCGCTGCCCCGGCGACGGCGACCGCAAGCGCCAGCGCAAGTCGTTCGGGCGGCCCGGCCCGAATTACGAGGCTCATAGCCACCCCGTCTTCTCGGGTATCGGCCCACTTGCGACCGAGACGTCCCCTTCCCGCGGTTTGTCGCCATGCCACGACAACATCGCCCAGCTGGGCCCCTGGCCGGCGAGCCGCATCCTGGGTCGAAGCGGTCTCTCGTAGGACGATGGCCCGTCGAAGGATATCGCCATCGGATGCAACGACCTTCTCGATACGATCGGCCCATTGTTCCAGTGCTATTGCGCCCATCATCTAGTTTCTGTCTGACGAATAGTGGGACGGGCATCTTGCCCGTCTGTAAGAGTGAAGACGACGGGCTGGAAGCCCGTCCCACCGACAATGAGGTGCACTCTTTTGATCCATCAGACAGAACCTAGGCCAAGTCCAAGCCGATGTCGAGGCACATTGCCGAATGGGTTAGCGCACCGACCGATATCCGATCCACGCCGGTTTCCGCCACCGCCCGAACCGTTTGGAGTGTGATCGAGCCCGATGCTTCAAGCAACAACTCCAGCGCTCGTTTGTCACGAGATGCAACTGCCTCTCGCAGTTGATCGGGCGTCATATTGTCAAGCAATACCATGTCAATCAAGCCGGGCTCACATCCGAGGACGAGCTGAAGCTGCTTGAGCGTATCGACCTCGACTTGGACGAATCGCAGATCAAATTGTTCGCGGGCTCTTTGTGCTGCGTCAGCAACGCCCTGCGCGAACTCGGAAGGGCCGAAGTGTTGAAGGTGGTTGTCCTTATATAACACCGCATCATGCAAACCAAGCCGGTGCAACGTACCGCCGCCGCAGCGGACCGCATACTTTTCCAGAGAGCGCATTCCGGGGGTGGTTTTGCGAGTGTCGCAAATTGCCGCAGTCGTCCCAGCGATTGCGTCGACGTAGCGGCGGGTGAGAGTGGCGATACCACTGAGCCGACCAACAAGATTCAGCAAGGTTCGTTCCACGGCCAGAATCGGCCCTAGCTCGCCGAGCATGCGCCACAGTGTCTGCCCCTGCTCGCATGCTTCACCGTCGCTGGTGAGAATCTCTATACGAGCGTCGCAGTCAAATACCTCTAATACACGAGGAATCACCGCCAGACCGGCGACCGTCCCCGCTTGTCGCGCCACCCCCGCCGCACGCACATCCCATTCGTCTTGGATGATGCTCCGGGTGGTGACGTCGCCGATCTCTCCCAGGTCCTCGGCGCGCGCGGCGCTGAGCAATCGATCCAGCGACCCATCTGCCGTGAGTGCGGCGAAAAGCTGCGGGAGCGATAGGGCGTTCAGGTCCTGCATGCCCCACAGTCTACGGTCGTTTGCGACACTGGGAAGGCAGCGGCTATCCTTGGCGTAACGTGCCATCTGACCAGACAAATCGAACCCTGCATCCAATCGAGGCATCGCATCTCCATGCGCGGCGTGAGCGTGTGTTCCTCGTCTTTGCGGGATTATTCCTCGGCACGCTGACGATGCTCAACATCCTCGGCATCAGCCGGTTTATCAAATTGGCGTCGTGGGAAACGGCGGACGGCCTTGAGCTGACCTTCGCGGTGGCGGTGGGTGTCTTGCCGTATCCGATCACGTTTCTTTGCACCGACTTCATCAGCGAATTCTACGGACGACGGCGGGCGAACTTCGTCGTCCTCGTCGGTTTGCTGCTCAATGGTTGGGTCGTGCTTATTCTTTGGTTGGGCGGCATCCTTCCCGGCTTTGAGGCGACCGATCCCCAGACCGGCGTGATTCTGCGCGATGCGGCTGATCGACTTCCCGTGTTCTTTGAGATTCGTGCGCTGACATTCGGTGCGGTGGCGGCTTCGATGGTCGCCTACCTTGGGGCCCAATTGTGCGATGTGTATCTCTTCCATTTTTGGAAGAAGCTGACGCGAGGCAAGATGCTATGGGTGCGCAACAACGGTTCCACGCTCATTAGTCAAGCCGTCGATACTGTCGCCGTCATCCTCATCACCTATTGGGTCGGTGGATTGGCCGGGGTGATTGATGTTGACCGTAGCGTTGGACCGCAACTACTGCTGTTGATCGCGACGGGATATGCATTTAAGTTTGTCGTCGCCCTGCTCGATACGATTCCGTTCTACCTCGGCGTGAAGTTCCTGAGTCGATATCTCCAGATTGATCCTACGATCGAGCATCACGCCGATAGCGAGGAATTGAAACTGGATGCGCCGAAAGCATGAATACACCGGGCTGAGGAAGAAGGCGCTTTGATGAGCGTGTACGAGCCAAACATCTTTACGAAGATCATTGATGGCGAAATCCCCTGCTACAAGGTTTACGAGGACGAGCACGTCCTGGCGTTTCTGGATGTCGGCCCGCTTAGCAACGGGCATACGCTGGTCATCCCCAAGGAACGCAAGGCGGCGCTACACGAGCTGAGCGATGAATCGGCGGCTGCGATCGGGCGCGTGCTGCCCCGGTTGTGTCGTGCGGTGATGCAGGCAACGGGCGCCGAGGCATACAACGTGCTTCAGAACAACGGGGCCACTGCGCATCAAGCGGTCTTCCACGTGCATTTTCACATCATCCCCAAGTTCGCCGAGTCCGGCCTGAGCATGACATGGAGCGCCGGGACGCTTGAGGATCGACGCGCTAGCCAGTTGGTGGAGAAAATGCGCGCCGCGCTGAGTGACGACTAGAGCTGCGGTCCACCCTACGGGAACACTCCACTGAGGTCGTAGACTTTGCCGATCTGATCTAGCGCCGCGCAGTAGCTGGCGGTCCGCATATCACATTCGTGCTTGATACGCGCCAGCTTCACCCGCCGCGCCGCCAGCACCATGTGTTGGTTGAGCCGCCGATCAACTTCGTCCGCCGGCCAGTAGACCGCCGATTTGTTCTGCACCCACTCGAAGTAGGACACGGTGACGCCGCCTGCGTTGCACAGGATCGCAGGCAGAACCTCGATCCCCCGCTCCCGCAAAACTGCGTCGCCTTCCGGCGTGGTCGGCGCATTGGCGCCTTCAGCCACTACCTTCGCGTTGATCAGCTTGGCTTTGTCGGATGTGATCATCTGCTCCAGCGCAGCGGGGATGAACACATCCACCGGAATGCTGTAGAAAGCATTCTCATCCACAGCCTGGGCTTGAGCGAATTTCGCTACGCCGCCGGTCTGCGCCACGTGATCCTTCAGCGTCTGCGGATCGATGCCCTCTTCGTTATGGATTGCGCCGGTGTGGTCGAGTACTGCCGTGAGTGTTGCACCAATCTCCCTCAGCAGTCGGCCGGTCCAGCTGCCGACGTTTCCAAAACCGATCAGGCTGAACTTCATCGAGCGGATGTCGATGTCCAGCTCGCCCAGCATCTCCTGCAAGACGTACACCAATCCCTGGCCGGTGGCTTTATCCCGACCTAACGAGCCGCCGATCTCCACTGGTTTGCCGGTCACGACGCGCAGTGAGTCGGAGCGAATATGTTCGGGCGTGATTTGGCTGTAGGTGTCGGCGAACCACGCCATGATCTGCGCGTTGGTGCCGACATCCGGCGCGGGCACATCGTAGTCGGGCCCGATCTGGTTGCTGATCGCCGAACAGAACCGCCGAGTGACGCGCATCAATTCATCGGCGCTAAGCTCGTGCGGGTTGCACTTGACGCCGCCCTTCGCCCCGCCGAAGGGAATGCGCACCAGCGAGCACTTCATCGTCATCAAGACCGCCAGCGCCTTGATGTGGTCCAAGCTCACCTGCGGGTGATAGCGAATTCCGCCTTTGTATGGCCCCAGCACATTGTTGTGCTGCACGCGGTACCCCTTGAACAGATCGTGATGCCCATCGTCCATGAGCACGGGAAAGTGAACCATGATCTCGTTCTTGGGTTGGGCGAGAATGATCTGCTGGTGATGGGCAAGCCCCACCAGATCTGCTGCCAGCAAAACCTGCTCGATCGTCTGATGAAACAGATTCGATGGATCGCGGGCGATATCGAGCTCTTCGAATATCGTCGCCGGTAGGTGAGCCGGTACGTTCGGCGGGGTTTGTGTTGCCGTGGCGTCAACTGCGGTGGTCTCGGTGTCAGGCATTGCTGGTCGGTGCTCGCTGGATCGTTTGTTTGCGGTCAGCTGGTCGGGCAAGGGAAAATTTCGTTACCGAATGATACATCACCTACAAATCGCGGCGCGATCGGCGCGCACGAGATTTGGTGCAGGATAGGGATTAGTTTGTGCGCGCCAAAGTGGCCGCGCCCCCGCGCAGTCCGGCTGGTTACCAGTGATGATGTCCGCATAGAACAACAGCTCCTTTCATAGAGGGAGCGGCGGTGTCGTTTGCGCGCGCGGAGAACGTATATTCGGGAAGTTGGTACGCCAAAAGCAGCTTGGCGGCCCACCAGACGGGATATTCTTTGTAAGAATTTTGAGCGGACGTCAGTGATTCAGCGCCTTGGAGGCGCGCATCAGCGTGGCCGATCCGGAAAATGTGCGACCACTCCCGATGAAATCGGGATGGCCTTCCAAGCGTTGTTGGTTGTTAGTGGTTAGTGATGGCCTCGGCCGTGTCCGCCGTGACGGCCATGTCCGCCGGAATGACCGTGGCGGCCGTAGCCGTAGCCATAGTGGCCGTATCCGCGATGCCCGCCGTATCCCCCGTATACAAGCACATCGCTGGAATAGCCGTAGCCAAACCCGCCCGAGTAGTGCCCGTGGTGACAGCCGGTCAGGAGGGCGGTCGCCGCGATCAATATGAGAAGCATCATTACCCTGCGCATGGTTGTCCTTTCATCGGAACAGGCCTCTACCACCTAGCGACACAGCACAGGCAAGGGTATTCCGTCGGTCGAGTACCCGTTCGCGATAGGGGTATGGCCTGCCGTGGCACCCGATAAGCCTCGCCATCGACACGACGATAAACTACCGACCACCTCGGCAGGCCTGTGGGGGCGACACGAGGCCGGTTAGTGTGTTGGGACGAGGAGCCGTATGTCTGAGGCGGGCAACCAACTAGGTCAGCGTGACTCCGGGCCGAACAAGATCGGACCGTATGAAATCACCCGCGAGATTGGTCGCGGAGGGATGGGCGTGGTGTATCTCGCCCGCGATACCAAACTCGATCGGGATGTGGCGATCAAGGCGCTGCCTCCGGAAGTTGTGGATGATGAGGACAAACTCTCTCGCTTCGAGCGTGAAGCAAAACTACTTGCTTCTATCAATCACCCCAACATCGCAACCATCTACGGGTTAGAGGAAGTCGAAGGTCGCAGATATCTCATCCTTGAGTACATTGACGGCGAATCGCTGATCGAGTATCTGAACCGAAATCGCCACTCGTGGCGCAAGTGTGTTGAAGCTGCTGCTTCGATTGCTGATGCTCTTGCAGCTGCGCACGCTCGCGGTGTCGTGCATCGAGATATTAAGCCGGACAACATTCTTTTTACACGTGATGGAGTTGTAAAAATACTCGACTTTGGTCTTGCGTTGTCAGTAGCCACAGAACAGCAAGATGAGCCGGATGATGTAACGATCAAGCTCGACACCAAACCCGGCGCTGTCATGGGAACGCCGGGTTATATGTCGCCCGAACAGGTGCGCGGCGAACCCGCCGATACGCGAAGTGACATATTCTCGTTCGGTTGTTTGCTGCATGAGATGTTGACAAACAGACCGACGTTTGCGCGCGATACCAATGCCGACTCAATGGCCGCTACTCTAAGGGATGAGCCTGATGCGCCTTCGGTATGTGGAGCACATACTCCCACTGAACTTGATCCAGTATTGATGCGATGCCTTGAGAAGCGCCCGGACGATCGTTTTCAATCGGCCCGCGATCTTGCGTTCAGTTTAAGACGAGTCCTCAGTCCAACCGGTACACATCAGCCGGTCACCTCGCACCCAACAAAAGCCTTCCCTTGGCGGTTGGCAACCGGTACCGCAGCAGTCTTAGCGATAGCAGCAGCAAGCGTCTGGATGCTGCGATCTAAAGAACCCGCAGCATTGGTGCCGACCATTCGTTCGCTGGCCGTGCTCCCATTCGAGAACATCACCGGCGATTCGGATATCGAATACCTCGCAGATGAACTGCCCGCAAGCATCATTGATTCGATGGCGACGATTTCCAATCTTCACGTGGTGCCAAGAAGTACGGCCTTTCGCCACCGCAACAGCACAGAAGACACTGTAGTAATAGGCCAGCAACTCAATGTTGACTTTGTTCTTATTGGACAGTTTCAATCTCGGGACAATGAGCTGCGCGTTCGAGCGGAATTGATCGAGGTAGCGACTAAAAGGCAGCTATGGAGTAAACGATACAACCAGTCGCTCGTGGACACACTGGCGGTCGAAAGGGAGATCACACAAAGAATCACCGACGCCTTGCAGCTTCAGATCACCGGTGAAGAGCGAACGCGCATCGAGCAGCGTCGCCCGGTCAACGCCGAGGCACACGCCGCCTATCTTGAGGCGAGATACTGGTGGAACAAACGCACGAAGACCGGTTTCGAAAAGGCGCTCGAACTACATGAACGCGCTCTCCAACTCGACTCCGAATTCGCGCTGGCCTATGCAGGCAAGGCCGAAACGTACGTCTTGATGGGCCTCTATTCACGACCGTCCCGCGAGGTGATGCCGTTGGCTGAACAAGCAGCTCGCCGCGCGATTGAACTCGACCCCATGCTCCCCGGCGCGCATACCGCCCTTGGATGGATACGAGGCATGTACCGCTGGGATTGGAAGGCGGCGGAAGAGTCGTTCCTCAAGGCTCTCGAATTCGACCCCAACTACGCTACCGCGCACAATTTCTACGGCGATCTTCTGACTTGCATCGGGCGACTCGACGAAGCCGAGCAGCACAAGCAGACCGTAGTGACACTTGATCCCGGGTCCCTGATCGGCCGCTCCGACCTGGCGCTATCCGCACTCACCAGTCGCGACTTCAGCGTAGCAATAAAACGCGCGCAAGCGGCAATCGATATGGACCCGAATTTCCCTCCCACGCATCGTGTGCTCGGTGATATCTACATTGGAATGCGTCGCTTTGAGGATGCAATCGAGGCGTACTCCAAAGCGTACGAAATCTCGGGTAACGGCGGGCTCCTCGGGTATGTCGGCTACGCTCAGGGACTCGCTGGCCGCCGCGCCGATGCGATCGCAACGCTCGACACTCTGACCGCACTGGCTCTGCTAGAGTACGTTCCCAAGTCCGTGTTCGCGCTCGTCCACTTTGGGCTTGGGAACCGTGACCTAGCGTTTGAGTATTTCGACCAGGCGATCGAGGACCGCCAAACTGGCATTTCATTCTACAAGTTCGACCCCTCTGTGGATCCACTCCGAAGCGACCCACGTTTTGATGCGTTGCTTGAGCGTATCGGGTTTCCTCCCAATCCACCAGCGCCAGTTGTCGAGCCTTGGATACAGCCGGGAATGCAACGGGAGGGCAGCGGTCAATGATGGGATCCACGCCGAATCAGATCGGCCCATACGAAATCACCCGCGAAATCGGGCGTGGAGGGATGGGTGTGGTGTATCTGGCGCGCGATACCAAGCTCGATCGTGATGTGGCGATCAAGTGTCTGCCGGAGGAGTTGTCGGATGACGCCGATCGCTTGGCGAGATTCGAGCGCGAAGCGAAATTACTTGCATCTTTGAATCATCCAAACATCGCAACAATCCACGGCCTTGAAGAAGTAGATGGCAAGCGATATCTGATTCTTGAATATGTCGAAGGTGAAACACTAGAAGAAAAATTGAGTGCAGGCGCTATCCCTGTTGATGAGGCGTTGGTTATTGCCAAACAGATCGCCGAAGCGATCGAAGCAGCGCATGCGAAGGGCGTCATTCACCGCGATCTAAAACCCGCCAACATCAAGTTCACCAATTCCGGGGGCGGGGGCGGGGGCGCTGGTGAACAGGTGAAGGTTCTTGATTTCGGTCTGGCCAAAGCACTCGTCGATGAAACATCTACTGCAAGCGAACTTGCACACTCCCCTACGATTATTGCTGGTGGGAGTCCGACACTTGCAGGGGTGGTTCTCGGCACTGCGGGTTATCTGTCACCAGAACAAGCACGAGGGCGCCCGGTCGATAAGCGAACGGACATTTTCAGCTTCGGCTGCATGTTGTATGAGATGCTCACCGGCGCGCGGCTTTTCACTGGCGAGACGGTCAGCGATATACTCGCATCGACGCTCAAGGTCGAGCCGGTCTGGGCCCAACTCCCCGCTGACACCCCGCCCACGATTCACCTGCTGCTGCGGCGTTGTTTGGCCAAGGATCACAAGCGCAGGCTTCAAGACATCGGCTCGGCCCGCGTGGAGATCGTCGAGGCGATCGCTGATCCTTCCGGCTCCTCGCTGTCGCTTGCTGTGGGCGCGCTGCGGGAAGCGGATGCGCGGGCTGGAATTTCCCCGAAGCGGATGGCGGGGGCGGTCGGGTTGGCTGTCCTGCTGACGGTAGCGGTGATGTTACAAACCAGCAAAACACCCGAGCCGGCAATAGAGCATTATTCGATAATCATCCCCCACGGCACCTCCGATTTATCTTCCTTCCTCCCTACGCTGGCAATTTCCTCTGATGGCTCAACGATCGCGTTTTCCGGGCGCAACAAGGACGGTGAGAATCAGATCTTTCTCCGCCGTCGCGACAGCACCGAGGCGGTCCCCGTGAGCGGCACGCTGGGTGGGGAACAGCCCCGATTCTCACCCGATGGCAAGTGGCTCACTTATGCGACAGCACAATCCTTCCGAAAGACTTCGGTACTCGGTGGTCCAACCACGATCATTGCCGAAGAGCCGCGAACTCCCGGCCACACTTGGTTGAACGATGACCAGATCGTTTACTGTACGTACGACGACGGTAAGTCCTGGATCGTACCAGCTGTGGGGGGCATACCTAAGCAGTTCGTACCCGATGAGATCCAGCCAGAGCATGCCGTCCTGAGCTGGCCTGAAACGCTGCCAGGCGGTAACGCGGTGTTGTTTGACATGCACTATCAGGGGAGCAACGAACAGCGTTCAATCGTCGTGTACGATCTGACCACGGGTCGGCTCAAGACTCTCGTAGAGCAAGGAGCTTATCCTCGCTACGCGAAATCGGGACATCTGCTTTATGTGCATGAAACAACTCTCATGGCGGCGCCATTCGACGCTTCCGCGCTCGAGCTGACGGGGCCATCGACACCTTTCCGGTCGGATTTCAAGATGATGAGCTTCGCAGGCGCATCAGACTACGCGATTGCTGATGACGGTACGCTGATCTCCTTAGCCAATAAAGATGTTCCCAGCCTGATGCCGACCCGGATCGATCTCAAGGGCGTTTCGCAACCGGCAACCCGCCACAAGCAGCCCTTCAAATGGATCCGACTCGCCCCAGATGGAATGAAAGCAGCGGTAACCATCAGCGAGGGTTCCGTGTTCGAGACCAGCCTTTGGCTATTGGACTTCGAGCGCGACTTGCTCACGCTGCTGACCCCCGAGCAAGGCAATCAGTACTACCCGATCTTCTCGCCCGACAGTCAATGGCTGTACTACACGCAATGGATCTCGGGTCGCGTGGTATACGACGGCCTATACCGGCGACGGGTGGATGGTTCGGGCAGTCCGGAAAAGCTAGAGATCAACACAACATGGTTACTTGATGAAAATCGGATCTTCCTGGACAACTTCAGCCCGGACGGACGGACACTGTATCTCTCGATCTCGCGTGGTCCATTCACGGGCAGTGCAACCCCGGCCATGGATATCTTCACATTGTCGCTGGATGACGATCTCAAGCTCGAACCCCTGATCGCCACGCCGGCCAACGAACATTTTGCCGCCCCCTCGCCCGATGGTCAGTGGCTGGCCTACACCTCCGATGAATCCGGTATCCCCCAGATTTACATTCGCCCCATCGATGGGCGCGGTGCGCGGGTGCAAGTATCGCGGGACGGCGGTTTGAACCCCCTCTGGTCGCAGGACGGCTCGACCATATATTTTCTCACCGCAAGCCGCATGATCAGAGCCGCCCATATATCAGTCACCGAAGAGCCTGACAGCGCTGCGGTCCTACGCGTCGGCGAGATTACTGATCTTTTTCCCCACACCTCACCACATAGAACTTTCGATCTTTACCCGGACGGCGAGCATTTTCTGATGCTAACTAGCGGGATAAACGAAGGGGAGGAACGTACGGAGATCCGGATCACGCTGAACTTCTTCGAAGAACTCAAACGACTAGCTCCAACCAGCAACGATTAAATATAATCCTCTTTTATGACACAACTGCCTACTAAAGTCGGTCCCTACCAAATCACCCGCGAGATCGGTCGCGGAGGCATGGGCGTCGTCTACCTTGCACGGGATACGAAGCCTGATCGTGATGTTGCGTTCATGCGCCTGCCCGACGATCTGGCGCAGAATGAAGACCACGTGTAGCGCTTCGATCGCGAAGCGAAGCTGCTCGCTCCGTTGAATCACACGAGTGTCGCTTGCGCAGCGACGAGGCGCGCGATCGGAACCCTAAACGGCGAACAACTCACGTAGTCCAAGCCGACTTTATGGAAGAAGTGGATTGAGGACGGGTCGCCGCCGTGCTCGCCGCAGATACCCAGCTTGAGGTTGGGTTTGGTGCTGCGCCCCTTTTCACATGCCGTTTCAACGAGCTGACCTACGCCGGTTTGGTCGAGCGATTGGAACGGATCGACTTCCAATATCTCGCGCTTGAGATACTCAGGCAGAAACGTGTTGATGTCATCGCGGCTGAAGCCGAACGCCAGTTGCGTGAGGTCGTTGGTGCCGAAGCTGAAGAAGTCGGCGACCTCAGCGATTTCATCAGCGATGAGCGCTGCGCGTGGGATCTCGATCATCGTGCCGATCGGGATGTCGAGTTTGTCCGTATATCCCTTGGCCTTGCAGACTTCATCGATCGTTTGCTCGGTGAGCGTACGCAGCGTCGCCAGTTCAGTTCTCGTTCCAACCAACGGGATCATGATCTCAGGTTGGGCATCGACCTTCTTGTTGTTGCAAGCGATTGCCGCTTCAACGATTGCCGTGACCTGCATGGTCAGAATTTCGGGGTAGGTCACCGCCAGCCGACACCCGCGATGCCCGAGCATCGGGTTCATTTCATGGAGAGCCGCCACGCGGTCCTGAACCACCTTCACGGGCACATCCATCTGCGTGGCCAGTTCCTTTTGTGACTTGGCATCATGCGGCAGGAACTCGTGCAACGGCGGATCGAGCAATCGAATCGTTACAGGCAGGCCGTTCATTGCCGTGAAGATGCCTTCGAAATCATGCTGTTGGTACGGCAAGAGTTTGTCGAGCGCTCGCTTCCGATCCGGCTCGTTGTCCGCAAGAATCATCTCTCGCATCGCGGTGATGCGATCGCTCTCGAAGAACATATGTTCGGTTCGGCAAAGTCCAATGCCCTGCGCGCCAAAATCACGCGCGCGCTGAGCATCCTCCGGCGTATCAGCATTTGTGCGTACCACAAGTGTGCGAATCTCATCCGACCAGCGCATGAGTGTTGCGAACTCGTCGGAGAGTTTGGGCATTGATCGTTCAATCTCACCGATGAGGACTTCGCCGGTGGAGCCATCAATGGACAACGTATCGTCGTGCGTGAAGGTCTTGCCGTTGACGGTGATAGTGCGCTTGTTTGCATCAATGTGTAGATCACCTGCGCCGGCCACGCAGCACTTGCCCCACCCGCGCGCCACGACCGCAGCATGACTGGTCATCCCGCCGGTGGACGTCAAGATGCCGGCGGCTTCGTTCATCCCGTCGATGTCTTCAGGCGAGGTCGCTTTGCGAACCAACAGAACCTGCTCGCCATCCTTTGTTCGCTTGACCACTTCCTCAGCGGTGAAAGCAAGTTTGCCGGTCGCAGCGCCGGGAGAAGCGGGAAGCCCCGTGGCGATCACCGCAGCGTGTCGTTTGGCCTCTTCTGAAAAACTCGGCAGCAGAAGTTGCGTCAAATCCTCGGCGGGGACGCGCTGGATCGCTTCTTGTTGGGTGATCAATTGCTCGGAAACCAAGTCAACGGCGATTCTCACGGCCGCCGCACCTGTTCGCTTGCCCGCGCGCGTTTGCAGCATGAAGAGCTTGCTGTCCTGAACCGTGAACTCGATATCCTGCATCTCCCGGTAGTGCTTCTCGAGAATCTCCTTGATTTGGAGCAACTGATCGTAGATGTCCGGCTTCCATTGGCGCATTTCGATGACCGGCCGAGGCGTGCGGATGCCCGCAACAACGTCCTCGCCTTGGGCGTTGACCAGGAACTCTCCGTAAAAGTCGTTTTCACCCGTCGAGGGATTGCGCGTAAAGGCGACGCCGGTGCCACAATCATCGCCCATATTCCCGAACACCATCGCTTGCACATTCACCGCCGTACCTTTGAGGCCGGCGATCTTGTTGATCTCCCGGTAGCGCACAGCCCGCGCGGTGTTCCAGGATTTGAATACCGCCTCGATCGCGAGCTCGAGCTGTTTGTAAGGATATTGCGGGAAGTCTTCGCTGGTATGCTTGCGGTAGACCTTCTTATACGCCTCGCAGAGCTCGCGCATCCCCTCGGTCGGCACGTCCGTATCCAAATCGGCCTTGTACTTCTTCTTGATTTGATCGAAGGCGGCTTCGAATTCTTCGTGTTCCATCCCCATCACGACGTCGCCAAACATGTTGATCAATCGGCGGTAGGCGTCGTATGCGAATCGCTCGTTGCCGGTCGCTTGAACCAGGGCGGCTACAGATTGATCAGTCAGGCCCAGATTGAGCACGGAATCCATCATCCCGGGCATCGAGACCGCGGCGCCGCTTCGCACCGAAACCAGTAGCGGCCGTTCGTTCGATCCGAAAACTTTGTTCGTCTCCGTTTCAAGGAGTTGGATATGCCTCGCCACCTGCTCCGACAAGCCATCGGGCAGCTTCTTTCCGAGGTCGTAGTACGAAGCACAGACTTGCGTCGTGATCGTGAATCCAGGCGGCACGGGAAGACCCAACGAACTCATCTCCGCCAGGTTGGCCCCCTTGCCTCCGAGCAATTGCTTTTGCGATGCATTACCTTCGGTGTGGGACTTGCCGAAGTAGTACAGCATCTTTGAGGCTGTCGCTTCGCCCCGATCGGGTGTCGGATCAGGATCGTTTGGCCCGGTTCGTGGTGCCGCCATGGTTGTCATTGAACCAATCCCTGCCTGCTCTGGTAAGTTACGGGTCGTGAAAGTGAAGGAACGAGTGTAGCACCGAGCGGTCCCCCTTCCACGGTTGCTCGGTTCGGATCGCCCGGAACTCTGCAAAGTCAGGTCGGATGCTTATGATCGCGCCCATGAATCATCGGCGTCGCATAACCAAGCTCAGCCTTGAGGCAACCCCCCTGCATGTCGCCGCTGCTTGGCCTATCGACCGTCCGCTGATCATGCTTCACTCAGGCCGGTCTCATCGGCGGTGGGCGCGGTGGTCGGTCCTCGCCGAGCCGACCGGGTTCTATCGATTCGACGGCCGATCTCAGTGGATCAGTTGTGGATCGACGGCGCCTGATGTCGATTTCTCGCACGATCCACTTCACGATCTGGACGCGATTACCAGGGCCACAGCAGCCCAAGCCGATCGAGCACTCCCGTTTGTTGGCGGGTGGATCGGGTATTTCTCCTATGACCTGGGGCGATGGATCGAACCGGCGGCGGCAGATTGTCCGCCCCCGGCCGACGATCGATCCTGGCCGCTGATCGAATTGGCCTATTGCCCCAACGCCTTGGTGTTCGACAATATGACTGGTCAATGGCATGCGGTGGGCGAGGTCGCACTCGACGACTGGCTCACCGCGCGACGTACAGACGAGCAGACATTCACTGCCGGCTCCATGACCAGTTCGGTCAATCCGGATGAATACCTGACGCTGGTCTCCAAGGCCATCGACTACATCGCCGCAGGCGACATCTTCCAAGCCAACATCACGCAACGACTCTGCGGAACATTTGACGGCTCGACGCGCGCTTTGGCTCGATCAGCGTTTGCGCTCAGTCAAGCTTGGTACGGCGCGTACCTGGAATTACCTGAGGGGCGCTGCATCGTCTCGTTGAGTCCGGAGTTGTTTCTCGATGCCGACTTCAATAGCCGAGCAGTCGTCACGCGCCCGATCAAGGGCACGCGGCCAATCACGGCTGATGCGCGCGATCTTCGTGACTCGCCCAAAGACGCGGCTGAACTGCACATGATCGTCGATTTGATGCGCAACGATCTTGGGCGTGTGTGTGAATATGGTTCGGTGCGCGTACCTCAGGCCAGAGTGATCGAAACACACCCGACTGTCCATCACGGTGTTGCTGAGATTACTGGTTCGTTGCGAGCAGATGTCAGTCTTAGCCGGCTCCTTGAGGCGACATTCCCCGGCGGTTCGGTCACCGGTGCGCCCAAGATTCGAGCCATGCAGATCATCGACGAGCTTGAGCCGGTACGTCGTGGACCGTACTGCGGCGCGATCGGCTGGATCAGCGATCACGGTTCCACCCGCCTCAACATGGCGATCCGAACGATCGCACTTACGGGGCGCCGCGAAACCGGCGTCTGGAACAAGATGGTTGGGACGTTGGATTACGGCGTCGGCGGCGGGATCATCGCCGATTCCCACCCGATCGCAGAGTATCGCGAGAGCTTGGATAAGGCGGCTGTTCTGCGATTGGTGCTTGCAGATCGAGACGCGATCGCGCCGCAGCGGGCGACCTAAGCCGACTTGCGCTGTTTGACTTCGTCGTTCTCGAACTGGGCCTGTTGCTGCACGGCGATGTATCGGCAGATCTGGTTCACCACAAAACGTTGATGCGACGGATTGAACGAGAAGTCGAACGCCATCCCGGCGTAGGTGTGCTGGCTCAATTCCATGTGAGTATGGATGAGTTTGGCGGTGGCACAGATCGGCGTATCGAGTTCCGGTGGCAGTTGAAAGCAAAGCCAGAACAGCTTGTGGCGCGAAAGGATCTGGGCGTCCTCGGGGGCGAAACGCAGGCCGATGCCGCCGCCGCCGAGATTCAGGAGCGTCGCGACATGTTTCGGTCCGACGTCCGGCATCAGCGAATCGCGATCGAAGTCGTGTATCTGTGCGCCGCCCGTACCATTGGATTCGCCCTGAGCGGCTTCGAAGTCCAACTCATTGACGCGCTCCGCAATCAGCACGGACTTGGGATCCAGAAGAGGCCAGACATCGACTTGGGGTAACGTCAACGACGCGGTATCGGCCCTGTAATAGTTGCGCCGCTGGCAGCGCTCGACTGAGACCGGTAGTGACAGGCGGATCGCCGGAGCGGTCGTGTGGCTGTCTAGTTTGTAACTGGTCTCACCCAGATTGGCGGTGTTGAACATCCACCGGTTTTGGCCGATCGCAAGGATCGCAACCAATTGAATGCCCTGCTCCAGCTTGATCGTTTGGCCGAGCGTCATCGGCTGTTCGACGATCATCGCCTCATCGGTCAGTTGCAACAGCCTGACGCGCCACACCAGGTGTTGACCGCCTTCGCCTTCCTGATAATCGCGAGCGACGGCGATCTCCAGTGCGCCTTGACGCTGGGCTAGTTCCTGAAGGCAACGGCGCCACTCTGTAGTACGTGAGCGGTTTGCGGGCACGGGCGCTCCCCCTTGTCTGACCAATGCACCTGCTGGTAGTAGGCCTATCGTCCGCCCAAATAGCGCACTTGATGCACGAGCGTTGTTCCATTCTTCGGGTAACGATCTGGGAGACATCACCGCTGGACCGCACGGGTCTACCACGGCTGGATGTGCCGATAACCTGCCCAGTTCCTTACTAATCGGCGCGCTTCACGTTGAGCACCGAGGCCAACTCATGCACGTCGGCGGTGACCTGCTTCATTTGATCCCGCGTCAGTCGTTGGCGACCATAACGCGCCGAGTAGAAGACCGAAGTAATCCGCTCGACGAGTTGCGATGCGAGCGGTTGACCCGGGCTGAGGTGGGCAGCGAAGGCGAGTGGCGGTTGCCACAGCGGTTTTGCGCGCTTGGCTCTTTGAAGCACGTTCAGCATATCCAGGTAAAACCCAAGTTGCCGCAACATTTGTTGATACTGCGGCCCGCGAAGATGCCCCAGGCGCAAGATCATCCGAATCTTCATCGATCGGCGCATCAACCTCACTAAGGCGACCACGGCGATGATCAGCGCGAACCCGACGATCCCCATCCAGATATATCCGGCTGGGCCGAGGTAAAACGCGCGGTTCAGTGCTACGGCCCACTCTCGCACCGCTGTTAGTGCGCCGCTCAGTTTTGGAGCGAACCGCCGGTCAAACGACTCGACAAATCGCGACTGGACCTGTTGATCAAACGCGATGAACCCAACCTCCCAGCGGGCCTCGAATCGATCAAACAACCAGCGCAGCCGATCGGCAAACGATGCGTTGCGCCCGTGGATTTCCTGAAGCGCCCCGCGTGGTGAGGGATCGAAGGTTTTCCATCGATGCGGGCCCGTCTGCACCTCGACCCACGCATGCGCGTTCGACTCACGTACGACGTACCGCTGCGACGAATCGTCGTATTCCATCGCCAGGTATCCGACGACAAGCCTGACTGGGATGCCGATGCTGTCGCACAGCGCGGCAAGGCCCGACGCAAAATATTCACAATGGCCGCGCCGCGTCGTAAAGAGAAAGTGAATCGTCGGATCGACGGTCCGCCCATCGACGGTCGCCAATGTGACGTTGCGCAGGTCCGTGTCGTATGTGAATCCGCCTGACTGAAGGTGCCCGGCCAAACGGGATGCAGCCTCGCGATTCCATCGCCATCGTTCATCGACGTCGGACGGCGCTCGTGTACCCAGGCCGAACGATGAGACAATTTGTTCCGCGAGCGGCTGAAGCCTCGGATCAAGTGACGCCATGCGCCCGGCGATTGCGGGGTTCGGCTCGGCGCCGGCGGCCAAGTTCGCCAGTGTTGCGTCGGACGGTGCTGGGTGGGTCTTGATCGAATACCGCCAAAGCCACCCGCGGTCCGCGTCCTCGATCGTTTGCGTATGCGGATCGAATTGCAGCCGGCGCGGCTCGCTGGTAGTGATCGAAACAGGGTTGCTCGCTGAGAACAGTACAAGGCTGGGCGACAGACTGTCGATCTGCTGCGTGATTGATAGTGGCGATGGATCTGCTGCGGCCACGCCGAGCGGCGCGAACTGAGGCGGATGCGTCGTCACGACGCGCCTTGAACTTTCCGGTGAACGTACCCACCGTCCTCCGGATCGATACTCCTCAAGCACAGCGCCGCGAAGGTGAACGCCTTGACTGAGCCGGAAGGCCCGGCCCGCTTCATCTATCAGTCGCAGGTTCATCACGGCCTTGCGCGAGTCCGTGATCCGCGTGCCGGTGATCAGGTCTACTTCATCGGCGAATCCCGAGACGTGTCGGTTCGACGAAACGGTCAGACCGCGGATTGTCCGTTCACCCAGCCCCCGGGGGAATATCACGAACACAACACCACTCAACACCAACCCCGCAATACCGATCCCAGAGCTGAGGGCGCGGAAATGAAATGTCGTACCGCGCCCAACGATGGGGCGAACCGAGGGTAAGAGTCGGTATTCGCTGGGAATCGAACGGAGCCTCGCTTTTCGAGCGCGCTCATCGGATGCGTATAGTTGGAAGAGTAGCAGCACGTACAGCCCAAGGAGCGCATACGCCAGCAGAACCGCTGCGAAGACCAGACCGCCAGGACGAACAGCTCCGATCAACATCAACAGCAGGCTCAAACTGAGCAGCTGCGCATAATCCCGAGTCACCTTGCGCTCGTAGAGTTTGATAAGCGTCAGCCAAACGACCAAACGACCCAGGACGCCGAGTATGTCGTCGTCATGTTGGAAGAAATCGACGAAGACGTTGATGGTTACCGCCAGGACGAGCACGTTGGAGGTCCAGCGGGGTAACGATCGGCCGCGCGGGCCTTCGGTGATGTACCAACTCATGGCCGCCAACGCGCCGCAGACCAAGAGTAGGCCGACGCTCTCCTGGGATACGAAGAACCCGACGATGCTCAGGAGCACCACGGCGAGCGCGATTGCCGGGAAACCTCGAAGCAACCTCATGCGGCCGCCTCCGTTTTGTTGGGACCGGCGTCGTTTGCATTATCTCTTGCGGTGGTCGCGCTTTGCGAGGCTTCCCATCCGATCGGCCTCACCGCGAGCTTCTTGAGTTGGCGAGCCGTCACGTGCCACGCGTTCGGTCCGCCTATTGCCGAATCAACCCGATCAGGATGCACGACGATGCAACCGATCCGCTCGGAGTCGGCTGCGGATTGCGGCGTGGGTGGTATGCGGGCTGCATCCAGGTCTACACTCGCCAGCGCGGCCATTAGTTTTTCGCGATGCCACACGCTGCGCCGCACTTGGATCGAAGGCAACGCGGTGCCGGGCAGTGATAAACCCACTTCGTATCCATGGAGATCGGCGAACTGTATGAGCGAAGCAGCGAGGCTGATCGCCGCCTCCTCCAAGTCGCGCGCCGTTTCATCGGCGTTGGTGCTCGATTCCAGTTCGTGCGTCGCCCGGGTCAGATTCATGACGATGCGAACCTTGGGCGGGGCCGGGGTGGTGCGCTCGATGCTCACGAGCTGGTCCAACGCTGCGGTGCGCTTCCACGCGATCTGACGCATACTGTCGCCGGGACGAAACTCGCGCATCCCGAAATAGTCCTCGCCCGCACCGGTATGTCGTGACACGGTCGCGCCCAACAATCCCTGCGGCGTGACCGCTTTGAGCACGCCGCGACGAAGCTCGTAGAGTTGGGGATAAACAAGCGCGTGCTGCGGATTTAGGATCGTGATCGATTTCTTGATAATTCCGAATGGGAATGTCGTCCAGATTCGCAATGCCCCGAACTCGGCTGTACCTCGACGCCGCGGCCAAAGTTCCGCTTCGCCATGGACCGACTCCTTGGGGCCCACATGCATTACCCAGGCGGGGAGCGGGTCCATCACCGTGTTCCAGCCAGAGTGGCCTTGCACCGCCCGCTCCTCGATGTGAATGTTGAACACGGGGAAGAATCGACTGCGATTCGTCACCACGTATCGAACCATGAATGGTTCGCCGACCAACCCATGCGCAGGAAGCAGTCGCCTGATTCGAAGTCCGCTCATCATCATCCCCGAGACCAGCCCGGAGATGATCAGTGCAGAGAGCATCACGCCGAGGATCCAAAACAACACGTTGTTCTGATTGTTGATCGCGGCCAACCCCACCACGACCGTCAACACTACGTACACCAGCCCGGGGATGTGCAAGTGATACCGGCGTCTCATTCCCTGCTCCCGGGCCGATTGAACTGGTCGTATTGATCCATGAGATCCTCGTGCGGATCGGGATTCGAATAGCCGGGCGTCATGGTTACCAGCAACCGCATCTTCCCATGCTTCATCGTGAGCCGTTGCTTCCACATGGCGTTTTGGAAGCGCGGCTTCCTCGCCACCAGCAACCACTGCTCTTCCATCCAGCCTGCGCCCAACTCGTCCACGAGGAGCGAGAACTTTCCGTCCCCGCCGGTGGTCACATTCGCAACCACGCGAGTCGATAGCCGATCAGGATCGCGACGCAGCGTTACGTGCACGTCGCTCAGTCCCGCTTCGCCCAATCGCATGTCGTCTCGCGCAACGAAGGTCATGGAGCTGACCGGCCCGGCCACCACTTTGCCCTGAATCACATACGAGCTGCATCCGGTCAGACCCGCCGCCGTTGAAACGAGTAGACCGAAGAGGATCAACTGCGTCCTTGGCGTCATGGCGTATCTCTGCCGTTACATGATCAGGCGTTAGGAGACTGTTTCGCCGTCGCCTTGATCCACGTCCGGCTCAGAAGATTCCGCAGGATGAGCGTCAGCGGATTCATCAGTCTGGGCCGGGGTCAGAGCCTGCGTTTGCTCGTTGAGCCCCTGTACCGGCGGAAGATCATCAAGGCCGGCGATGCCGAATACCTTGAGAAACTGCGTCGTGGTGCCATAGAGCATGGGTCGGCCAAGCTCCTCAGCTCGCCCCACGATTTTGACTAATCGCCGATCGAGCAAGCCGCGAAGTACTTCGCCGCATCCCACGCCTCGGATCGCTTCGATCGCAGCGCGAAGGATCGGTTGGCGGTATGCGATGATCGCCAGCGTCTCCAGTCCCGCCGGGCTTAGCCTTGTTTGGGCACGATCACTGTGGAGCTTCGCCAACAGCTCGCCGAACGCAGGCAGCGTCAACAACTGCCAGCCTCCCGCAACGCGCTCAGCCCGGAACGACCGCCCGGTCCGCTCGTATTCATCGTTGAGTTGTTCGACCGCAATATGGATCGTCTGCGCCGAGCCGGCCTCGGCTTGGTCCAGAAGCTCAGCCAATCTCGCATCCGTGAGCGGGCGATCGGAGCTGAGCAATAGCGCTTCGATCTGCGCTGACAATCGCGCATCCGCCTCGGCTGGTTCCAAGTCCAACGTGGTGACCTCCACGATTCTGTCGCTACGCTCGGTCTGAGAATGAGCCATGTCTTGTATAGGGTATCAGTCCGGGGCCGGCTGGGGGATGGGCGCTGAGATTGATCAGATCGCGCGCCCGCGGGCCTCGGCTGCTGCGGCGACCGCCTTTTTGGCCATGGCCCGCTGCTGATCGCGAAGAATCTTGCCGCGGTCCTCTCCCGGCCCAGCGACACGAGCCCGTGCCTCAGCCAGCTCCGCCTCCGCTTCCTTTAGTGATAGTCGTTCCGCCGGAATGGCTTGGTCTGTCAGCAGTGTCAGTTCCCCCTTTTGCACCTGAGCAAAGCCGCCTTCAATCATGTACCACCGGCTCCCGCCCTCGGGAAAATCCAGCCGTAGCGAACCGTAGCCCAGCCGCGAGAGCAGCGGCGATTGTCCGGTCATTACGCCCTGCTGCCCATCCCATGCGGGGAACGTGGCGTAGGTGACCTCGTCATCAAACACCGCTTCGGAGGGCGTGACGATGTTGCAGCGAAATGTCGTGGCCATGAGGAGTTGCTCCGGAGCGGGTTCGATCGAGCCGCACAGTCTAGCGGTCATCGCCAAGCCTTCAACCGCCGCCGGGCTGTGCAATCGACGAGGCGTGGTCACTTCAGTGACCACGCGATGCGCGTTGGTTGTCATCTGAGATCTCAAAAGCGCGGACATCGACAACGCAACTGCAATGGCCGACCAAACACCCGACATGTATTTCTGACGGACCGGCCCTTCTCCTCTTATGGCACCACCCCATAGATTCGGTCGCGGCCGAGGTTGCCTCCAGCCTCGGCCGTGCCGATTCTGGTGTTACTTGTCGGCGAGAATGGTTTGGAGCTGGTCGATCAGTGGTGGAAGATCGTCCTGGATCGTGTTCCAGAGAATGTCAAAGTTGACATCGTCGTAGCCGTGTACGAGGCGGTTTCGTGTGCCCGCAATCCTGCGCCATGGAACCTCTGGATGGGCAAGCTGCATAGCTTCGCTGACACGACTGGCTGCCTCTCCCACAATCTCCACAAGTCGAACCAAACTCAAGTTCAGCATTCGATCACGATCCAGAT
>CBDUST010000034.1:0-24118 GCA_965369945.1 uncultured bacterium
ACGGAGGGCTCCGGATCGTGAAGAAAGCTGCTGACGCCGGTCGCAACTTCAGTGCGCTCATCAAGAAGATCGGCAAGCCCGCCCCGCCTCCCAAACAAGAGGATCCGATTGACGTTCTGGTCATGTCCTTCCTGATGTGGGATAGCACCGCGGCCAAGGCCAAGACCGCCTACGAGCGAATCCAGCAACGGATCGTGGATTTCAACGATCTGCGCGTGTCGATGCCCCAAGAGATCATCGGGTTCATCGGGAGCCGCTACCCCAGGGTCGAAGAGCGGTCTGAACGATTGCGAGCCGTGCTCCGAAACATCTACAATCGCGAGCATGCAGTGAGCCTTCGAAGGCTCGATTCGATGGGAAAACGCGAGATCAAGAAATACCTGCACTCGCTTGACGGGGTCGTTCCCTTTGCTGCGGACCGGGTGATGTTGCTGTGTTTCGGTACGCACTGCATCCCCGTGGATGACAATCTGCACAGCGCGCTTCTCAACGCCGGAGCCTGCGAAAACACCCTCGACCTCTCGGAATTGTCATCCTGGCTCTCTCGGCAGGTCAAGGCCTCCGAGGCCGCGGCGACGTACTTTTCACTGCAAGCCTGGGTCGATCGAGGCGCAAGCCTGCCTAGAAGTCGACCCACCGCCCCACGAGCAGCGACAACGACTTCAACAAAGAAAAAGAAGCCGACTGCCGTGGCCGGACGGAAGAAATCGTCGCGCAGTCGATGAGTCGGCTTCCCTTTGGCGCCGACACCGCAAGTCTTTCTTCGCAGGCTAGACTTCCCTGATGCTGATGTTCTCTCCAACGCTGCCCCGGCTCGGTCCTGGACGCTGGGGCCTGGTATCGCTGGCGTTGGCAGGCCTCGTCCTTATTGGTTGCGGCCAAGGGCAGCAGTCCCGTCAGTCTCGAAGGTTGCCTGCCCGCATTGACCCCCAACGCACCGCTCCGGAGAACCTTGCCCATCTAGCGGCGGCTGAAATTACATCATCAAGGCTCACTCCCCTTCAGGTGCCGACGCCTCCGGGCGTTGATCCGCAGGTGCTCACAGAGCGCGACGCCTCCGACGACGCTGCGACCATGAGCCTCGATCGTGCCCTGAAAACAATCGATAAAGAGTTTTTCGCGGAGGGTGACGTTTTCTCCAAAATCCCGAGTGTTGATGCAGCCGTTCAGTACCAGGCGCTGCGCCACTACCTCAAGGGCCGTGATGCGGCGCTGAACAACAGATCACTTGTGGCGATCACTGAGCTTCGACAAGCGGCCGAACTCGATCCCTACGATCCCAACATCCTCCGTGAGTTGGGGCGCATGTATCTTCACCCAGGAGACCCAAGAGAAAGGGATCGACACCGGGGCGTGGGCATCTATCAGCGACTGCTACAAGTTCGTCCGGATGACCACGAGGCGCTGTTCGAATTGGGGTTTGCCGCGGCCAATCGGCTGGCGCACGCGGAGTCGGCAGCGCACTTGGCGCAACCTCGCCTTGCTGGACGGACCTTTGACCACGAGCCCGGCGCGCCATACGTCGCTGACTTCATACTTGTCGAATCATTATGGAAGCTCGGGTACGACCGGGCTGCGATCGAACTTGGGCGCGAGGTGGTGCTGACGCCGCCCCGGATCGATCGTCCTACGGTTCACGCCGGGCGCATCGAGTCCATATATCGTCAGCGCGGCGATATATGGAGAGCCATCGGTGATGCGCACTGTCGGCTCGGCGAGTACGCACTCGCGCTGGACGCCTACCAACAGTCTGCTGCGCTGCCCATCGCCGATCCCAGTGCACTGGATCGACGGGTTATTTACGCCAATCTTCGGCTCGGACGAATCTTCAGCGCCCAGCGAAAGGTACTCGCTACGCTCGGTGGCGATAAGTCGCCGGCCACGCAGCGCAGCGTTCGTCTGTGCAGCTACCTTGAGCAGCACGTCGATCAAACCCAACTGCTCGCTGAGGCCGTTGGGCAACGCTACCGCGAGAATCTTGATGATCCCTACTTGGCCAGAGCAGCGGCGGCGCTGATGCGGCCGGCCGAAGCCGTGGAACTGCTTCGGCAGTTCCTCGATCGGCGACCGGATGACCGGGCTGTCCTTAGCCAACTGCTGCAATGGCTCGTGCAGCAAGATCCGCAGTTGGCTGTGGATTTGACCGCCAATCTTTGCGCGGCACACCCTGAGTTATCTGGGACATACGTCCTAAGGCTCTCTGTGGCCGCGCCGAGCCCAACTGACCTGTTTGAGTTTGTGCGACGCATGTCCCCCGCGCCGGAGGTCGCGATTATCGAGAGTCGGCTCCTTGCGTATCTGCGCGGTTTCGGCCGGGCATGGACGGTTTGCGAAACAGCGCTCGCTTCCTGGCCCCACGATCAAGCCTTGCTGCTATTGCAACTCGCCTTAGCGGCGGATCTGAGAGAGCCGCAGTTGCTGGATCGAGCCGTCGAGGCTGTTGCTCAATACGATGATGTCACGACTTGGCTGGCCCGCGCCCAAGCGCGGCGAGCGTTGGGCCAGACCGACTCGGCGTTGAATGCCGCGGAGGCGGCGCTTGCCATTGCTCCGCAGGACGTCAAAGTCATGACGGAGTTGGCGCGTTCCAGCGCAGCGCACGCAGCAACGATTGAGGACGTTGAGGATAAGCGCGGATACATGCAGGACGCGGTGGCCAGGGCCGAACGCGCCATTGAACTCGACCCCGATCACCCCGACGCCTACGCGACGCTCCTGGGGTTCTTTGACGAAACGGGACTCTTGCGAAATTCGCAGATGTACGATCGTACAATCAGCCGACTGCGCGATGCCGCTCCGGACTCTGCGCTGCTCGTTCAAGTGCTGGCGCAGCGGGCCGCGCGCCAGGGCCGGTTCGAGCAAGCCATCGAACGGTTTCTTGGCCTGTATGACAACGATCGAACCGACACGACAAGCATGAACCTGGCTGTCGTCTCGTGGATTCGACAGGGGAAGCTTGACGCAGCGTTGCAGTGGCTTGACGAGCGAATGTCGGAGCGCCCCGGGGATCCGGCGTTGTTGGAACAATGGGCCGTGCTGCAACTACAGGATCGCAAGTTCGATGTCGCCATTGAACGGCTTGAGGCTCTGCTCGTTGCGCAACCGGAGCATTACTCCGCGCGACGGATGCTTGAGTCGGTGTATCGATCAGCCGGCGATCCTGATCGCGCGTTCGAGTTGTCAAAGCAACGATTGCTCTCGAGGCCGCAAGGTGTCCAGCGGGAGCTTGAGCTATCAGCTCTACACGCCGGTGCAGCAATGGGCGACATTGCGGTCAGACACCTTCAGTGGATTCATGCGCAACGCGACACCGCAACGTACGATCAGTTGGCAAGTGCCTTGGCCATTGCCGGGCGCATTGATGGCGCTGATCAACTCACGCTCCAATGGTCGAACTACATCACGCAACGATTCCCCGATGCGCCGTTGCAAATGTACGGCAGTGGGCTGCGAGCGCTGGCGAGAATGGGGCGCCTAAACGACGAGTTCGACGCGCTGGTCCATCGCGCAGTTGGCTCCGCGCCGGGGGCCGCCGGATCATCATTGGCCGATACAACCATTTGGCAACGGCTTGGTCAGGCGCTGGTTGATGCAGGACACCCCGCCGCCGCCGCCCGCGCAATGCGCGCCCGACTCCGTGCCGATGCGGCACTCGAGCCGCAGGCCTTGGCGCGCTTGATCAGTATCGCGATCACCGCCGATGCTGCGGTTGATCACTCGGCTGATTCAGTTGACTTACTCAAAAGCTTGGCCTTGCGTGGCGTCCTGCCCAAACCGAACGAGGATTCCGATGAGCGGGCCTTGGCCGAAGCCTTCTATTCCACGAGTCAGATATACGCCACGTTGGGCAACAAAGCCAGCGCGGAGCGGTTGCTGCAGCTGGCGCTTCAGCTTTCCCCCAACCACGCGATGGTCCTGAACAATCTCGGTTACTCGCGAATCGACACGGGCCATAATGATGCGCAGAGCGTCCAGTGGGTTGAGCGAGCCTATGAGCTGGAACCGATGGACAGCAACATCTTGGATACGATCGGCTGGTTACGCTACAAGCAGGGGCGATTTGAAGATGCCGGCTCGGCGCGTGGTGCCTTGTCCCTCATCAACGAAGCGATGGCCCGAGACTCTCAGCCGAGCGCGGAGGTGCTCGATCATCTCGGCGACGCGCAGTGGCGGGCTGGTGATACTGACGCGGCGACTGACGCTTGGCGTCGCGCTGAGCAGTTGCTGGAAGCGCCCGGTTTCCGCGGACGCCTTTTGCAAAACTACCAGCTCGTTCAGATCCATCCCACGCAAGGATGGGGGTTGCTCGTGGCTGATCCGCAGGAACTGTATCATGAGAATTTCGGCTTGCTCTTGCAGCGTATCTCGGCCAAGCTCCGTGATGCCGGGCAAGGTAAAGATCCCCAGTTCGCTCCAACCTTCGCCGAGATGGACCAGATAAAAACTTCAGGAGAATCCAACGATGGCCGGCCACAGTAAATGGGCCAACATCAAACACCGCAAGGCGCGACAAGACGCTGTCCGAGGCAAGGCGTGGTCCAAGTGTAGCCGCGCGATCATCGTCGCTGCCAAGGCTGGCGGTAGTGATCCGGAGATGAACCTCTCGCTTCGTTATGCGATTGATGAAGCTCGCGCCGCCAACATGCCCAAAGATACGATCGAAAAGGCGATCAACAAGGGTTCGGGCGCGACCGGTGAGGGCGCCAACTACGAACAAATTCGATACGAAGGATACGGGCCCGGCGGCGTGGCCATCATCGTCGATTGTCTGACCGACAACGTCAACCGCACGGCGCCGGAGATGCGACAGATATTCGAAAAGAGCGGCGGCAATCTCGCTAAGCCGGGGGCGGTGTCGTTCGGATTTGCGTCCAAAGGATTGATCCTCATCGAAGCGTCCAAGACCTCAGAAGATCAACTGATGGAGATTGCTCTGGAAGCCGGCGCTGAGGATGTCGTTGAATCAGACGGGGCGTGGGAAGTAACGTGCGAGCCGGCGGATTTCATCGGCGTGAAAGAGGCGATCATCGCAGCCGGCATCGAGCCGGATTCCGCTGAGTTGACGATGATCCCCGCCAACACCGTTGCGTGTGATGCGAAGATTGGCGCAAAGGTCATGCGCTTGATCGATGCGATCGAAGAGCACGATGATGTGCAAAAGGTGTATTCCAACGCTGACATTCCCGACGAAGTGATGGCGGGGTAAGAACACAAAGCCGCGACCGTTGGTCGCGCCTCTTCTGGAATCGAAGGAGAAACCAATGGGTCCAATCACCGCGAGCAAACACCTTCGCGCACCGCTGGAAACGGTTTGGGAAGTCATGGCCGAATTCGACAACGCCGCTGATCGAATTCAAGCGATCGTGAAATTGGAAGTCCTTACCGATGGCCCGGTCGGACTGGGCACGCGCTTCCGTGAGACGCGCATCATGTTCAAGAAGGAAGCGACCGAGGAGATGGAGATCACGGCGTGGGATCCGCCGAACTCCTACACCACGGAGGCTGATGGATGCGGCTGCCATTACACGACCGTGATTACCTGCGAGGGCGACGGTGACGGCACGAAGGTGACGATCTCGATGAGCATCGCTCCACTGACGACGTTCGGCAAAATCATGGGCGCATTGATGGGTTTGATGATGAAAAGCGCTGGAGCTAAGGCGTTCGCGAAGGACCTCGAAGATCTGAAAGCCTTCGTTGAATCATCCGACACGGCCAGCGCCCAACCAGCGTGAGACTCTTGCAGGCCACTTGCTTCTGCAACAATCGTTGCGAACTAACACCATCGACCCGACAAATCTCGCCGCGCACTTCCAACTCCAGTTTGACCGTCGTCGTGAACCAACCGACTGATCCAAGTTCAGCCAATTCCTTGCGCGATATTTGCTTCTTAACGAGTGCTCGGAGCTCTTGAAACTCTACGCCATCACCCCGCTGAGGCACGACCTTCAGAATCGCCTTGCGCAGCGCATCGAATTTCCACGTATCAATGCGCGTGGGTTTCTTCCCGGGCGTCGGCGTACGGCGGGTCGTCTAGTCGTTCTTCGCAGGCACTGGACTTCTCCTACGCGCTCGCCTCAGGTTCGCGGCTAAACATTCGATGAGGCTAAGTATTGTGGAGCGTCTTCGTCAAACGATAATTCGAAGATCCCCCCGGGTTCTGTCGTATGCCATTGATATAGTAGCTCGCCGATGCGATTGCGGATCGTATCGATCATCGTTGCGTCGATCTCATCCGGAATACAGCAACCGTTCTGCTCGCACATTGATCGCAATTCGCTGTTGAAATCGTCACACGGTTTCCCGTTCACCATCTCAATTTGCAGCAAGCCCACAATGAACTCGGTGTGAACCGCTTCGGTCGGCGCCTGGAAAGTCTGCTGCTCCTTGGGTTTCTCAAAGTCAGTGATATCCACGCCACTAGCGACGAGGCTGTAAAACGAATCACGCAAGCCAAGCGTCGTTTCCACGACATAGTGAACCAGATCGTGTTGCGCTGGAATTCGCAACCGCGTCCACGTCGTAGACCCGTCGCTGCGAATACACGTCAAGACATCCGGCTTGCCCTTACCTTTCTTCAATCGAATGATCATCACGATGTCATTCTTTCGCCGCACCGCCTCTCGTTCAACCCATCATCTCGAAAAAGGGGTCGGGAGTCGTTTCCGGCACTCGGGAGTCATTTTCGGCCGTGTTCGGCGCCCGTTCAACAACCGGATAAGCGCCTTGATATCATCCGGCTGGGCTGTCCGCTCGGCGACACGATTGGCGCGCACGACAGCACAACGGCAACATTGATGGACAACCTGCCAACCTTTTCCTGTGCGGCGCAATTCGATCGGCTCCATCAATCCATCACAATCCGCCGCCCGATCGCCCGGCTTGCAGTCCACATGTCTAGACCACAAGCATGATGGGCAGTGGTTTCGGTAACTGCCGTTCGTTAGCGGCCCAACGACTTGCCCACAATGCGCGCAAACAAAGCCTGTGTTTTCTTCAGATCGACCCACGACCTGGTCTCCTTGCATGGGGGTTTCCCAATCGCAAAGAGGCCAGGGTTCCGTTTACTCTTGCCGCCCGTCATTTGAGCAGGCAGCTTCCAGGCTTGAATCGAAGAGCGGCCGATTCACCGCCGACCTTTCGGGTCAGCGGTTACTTCCAGTTCCAACTTCATCGGGGCATCTTTCATCCCTGAATCCGGACCACGACCGAGTTTGTACGCTTTGACTCGGCCACTGTAAGACGGCTTGCGTCGCCTTCCACCGGTAGGCGTCATTTGATCGCACTGGCATCGGCGTCGTCCCCTGAATCAGGAGCAGGCCAAGCACAGCATTCGTCGAAGCATCATGCTCCTTTCAAATCTATGAACCATTTCAGACAATCAACGTGAGCATTGTAGCGTGGTCATCGTGCGACGAACGCGCGGTCCGGGGGCCCGCCGCTAAACTTGGTGATCCATGGCTCTGTCCCGTTATGACATCCTCTTCACCGGCCGGGTTCAGGGCGTGTTCTTCCGCGCGACCGCTGAGGAGATCGCCCGCCGCCATGATGTCACCGGCTGGGTGCGGAACGAGCGCGACGGGTCGGTTCGGTGTGTCGTCGAGGGTGACCCGGCTGAGCTTGACCGTTTTGTCGCCGCTATTCAACTGGCCAAGCAAGCCAATATCGACAACACCGAGATCACCTGCCTTGACGCCACCGGCGAGTTCGATGGCTTCTCAGTGCGGTATTGACCCGGACCCCCGGACCCTCGAAAGCCGGACCTGACGAGTCCGCGAGGAAGGTCCGGGTAATGGCAGCGCTTGACAATCACTCTACGATGACGACCCTATTACCCATGAAGATCACCTCGTGCCTTACCGTTGTTATCCTCGTCGGTACGCTTCTTTGCGGCTGCACCTCTGTTCAACGAGAGTTCCTCGGCTCGCCCTCGGACCAGGTCTGGACGGCAATGGTCGCGGTTGCCCAGAGCCCCGACTACGACGATTGGACCGTGACCCAGAACGATGTCTGGGTGGACGATGCATCACAGCGCATTGAGATCTACCGCCGAATGCGGCGCGTGCTTCATCAGCCTGCCTACAGGGCCCGGCGTGAAAATCGCGAATGGCGGTTCCAGGTGATCTTCCAGCCGCCCGTGGCTACTTTCACCAGTCGCGGGATGGGGGTTCCAGCACACGCTCAAGAGGAGGCTGAACACTTCTTTGATGAGGTGCTCGATCTTCTGGGCGGTATGCCGACTGCGTCAGACGAACCTACCTCTGAGTCCATCGATTCGTCGGACAAGTAACCGCCCGTTGCACCCTAGCACCTAGCACCTAGTGCCTTCGTGCCTTTCTTCCTCTATACTGCCCGGCTCTCAAAACGAAATGCCCAAACAACGACCACCAGCGGAGTTTACGCGCGATGGCTGATTCGATCACCATGACCTCACAGGGGCTCAACGTCCCGGACAACCCGATTATCCCCTTTATTGAAGGCGACGGTACCGGGCCTGATATCTGGTCCGCAGCGGTTCGCGTCTTCGACGCGGCCGTCGAAAAAGCTTATAGCGGCTCGCGCCAAATCGAGTGGCAAGAAGTCCTCGCTGGTGAGAAAGCATTCAACCAATCCGGCGATTGGCTGCCCGATGAAACGGTCGAGGCATTCAGGACATACTTGGTCGGCATCAAGGGCCCGCTCACCACGCCCATCGGCGGGGGAATCCGCTCACTGAACGTTGCGCTTCGTCAGATGCTCGACCTTTACGTGTGTCTGCGACCCGTGCGCTACTTCGCCGGCGTCCCCTCGCCCGTCAAGAAACCCCAAGATGTCGATATCGTCATCTTCCGTGAAAACACCGAAGACATTTACGCCGGTGTGGAATGGGAGTCCGGCAGCGATGAGGCGAAGAAAGTAATCGCATTCCTACAAGATCAGATGGGCGTGAAGAATATCCGCTTCCCTCTGACCAGCGGCATTGGCATCAAACCCATCTCCCGCGAGGGCACCGAACGACTTGTCAGGGCAGCAATCAACTATGCACTGAAAAACAACCGCCGCAGTATCACGCTTGTTCACAAAGGCAACATCATGAAATTCACGGAAGGCGCCTTCCGTGACTGGGGGTACAACCTGGCGGCCAGCGAGTTCAGAAACGAAACCGTTTCCGAGCGCGAAAGTTGGGTCCTCGGCAACAAGGAATCCAAAGCCGACGTCACCGCTGAGCAAAACGCACGGCTGATCGACCCCGGATACGACATGATGACGCCCGACCAAAAGGCGACGATTTGCGCCGAGGTTGAAAAGGCGATTGAACTGTGGTCCACGCACGGTGACGGCAAGTGGAAACAAAAACTCCTGATTCGTGATACGATTGCGGACATCACGTTGCAGCAAGTCATGACTCGCGCAAAGTCGTTTGATGTTGTGGCGACCATGAACCTCAACGGCGACTACCTCTCCGATGCGCTGGCCGCCCAAGTCGGCGGAATCGGGATCGCACCCGGCGCGAATATCAACTACGACACAGGCCATGCGATCTTCGAAGCAACGCACGGCACCGCTCCAAAATACGCTGGGCTCGATAAGGTCAACCCAGGTTCGGTCATCCTCTCCGGCGAGTTGATGTTGCGCTACATGGGATGGGCCGAAGCAGCTGACCTGATCATCCAAGGCATCATCGGCGCGATCGACGCGAGAACCGTGACCTACGACTTTGAGCGACTCATGGACGGCGCAACACTGCTGAAATGCTCCGCCTTCGCCGATGCGATCGTCGAACATATGGGCGCCGCCGGAAGGGTTGCAGTAGGGGCGTGAACGACGCTTCCTCTTGCCCCCTCTCCCCCTGGGAGAGGGTTGGGGTGAGGGTTCTTTCGGGTCGGCGTCGACCGTTGGAATCCGACGCATCGTGGCATCATTACTACAATGCTGCTGGGATGGATGACGCTCGAACCATCGCGCCGCCCGAGCTCTAGGGCCTACAATATGGACATGACTGCTCCGCATTATTTTAGCTACCAGCCGGCGGCAACCGAGGCAGACATCAATGCAGAACAGTTGGCCATGATTGAGAATATGTTCCGCATGGATTATCCTGACGATGACATGCTTTTTGAGCTCCACGTGCTGCGCGTTTGCCAAGCGGTGAAGGATGGTCGCACTAGCCTCGATGTAATCCTCCGTGAAGCTCGTGAGCACGGAGCGTCCGCCGCTTAAGGCTCGATCCGTTTACGGCTTCATCGAGCATGAAGTAGCCCCCGGGAGGGTTGCACTAGGAGCGTAGCTGTCACGACTCGGCGATAGAAAAAATGCCGACGTCGACCCTCTTGGAATCATCAGCGTGAAGATCAGCATCAAATACTGCGGGATGTGAGACTACTTGCCCACGGCTGCCGGTCTGGCGGAGGCAATCAAAGGCAAGCTCGGCGTCGAGTCCAAGCTCATCGAGGGATCGGGCGGCGTATTTGATGTCGTCGTCGATGGTGATCTGATATTCTCCAAGGACAACGAAGGTCGCTTCCCCGAGCACGAGGAGATTCTCGATGCGCTCAGCTCACGGAAAGGCTAGAGCACTTTCACTCCGAGCGCAGCTCCGAATCGAATCCTACCATAAAGTGGCCAAGTCTCGCAGGAGCCTGTTCGTGAAAATCGCGCCCATGACCAAAGCGGATTTTGACCGCATCATCACCGATCACAGCACCTACTGGGATAGCGATCTCACATACCAACTGCATCACCCCATCTTCATCCACGAATTCGGCGATACAGCGTATGTAATAAAGAACAATCAAACCATCGCAGCGTATCTCATGGGATTCATCTCTCAAGCCGAGCCGACTGGGTATGTCCATCTGGTCGCGGTCCACCCGGACTACCGGCGTAAGGGTCTCGCTCGGCGACTCTATGAACACTTCATCAACGAAGTGCGCCTGCGCGGCTGCACGAAGCTCAAAGCCACCGGCCATCCCAACAACCAGCAGACAATTCGATTCCACCTTTCCCTCGGGATGGAGATGATCGGTGAACCAAACGGCGAAGGGGTATCGGTGGTCAAGGACTATCTTCGCCCCGGCTTTGATCGAGTGGTGTTTGTAAAGCGTATTTGAAGGGATTTGGACGCTCAGGCGCATCGCCCCTTCGACCCGGTATACTGCCGTCTCCCTCAAAGGAGATAAAGCATGACGATCCAAATCGCCCCGATGTTCCTTGGTATGTCGATATTCATGTGCAGCGGTGCGTCGGTTGCTGAACCACCTTCACCGCCGATCGCTGACAAACGCCCGGTCTCGACGACGTTGCACGACGATACGCGCGTTGACAATTACGCATGGCTTCGCGAGAAGACCAACACAGCCGTCATCGATTACCTCAATGCAGAGAATGATTACGCCAAGGCCATCATGGCGCACACTGAGCAACTCCAGGAGACGTTGTACGACGAGATGCTCGGGCGCATCAAGCAAACTGATCTGAGTGTGCCGTATCGTGACGGGCCGTATTTCTATTATGCGCGCACAGTCGAGGGCTTGGACTATCCGATCTATTGCCGCAAGCTCGGGTCGTTGGAGGCTGATGAAGAGACCATCCTCGATGTGAACAAACTGGCCAAGGGGCATGAGTATTTTCGAATCACCAGCAAGGCGATCAGTACCGATCATCGATACTTCGCCTACGCAGTGGATACGACCGGCTACGAAACTGTTTCCATATCCATCAAGGATCTCACGACCGGCGAAACGTCCGAAGCCGAGATCAAAGACGCCGGCCCATGGGGACTTGTGTGGGCCAACGACGGCAGGACGCTGGTCTACACGCGCACCGATGAAACCAAACGAACCAATCGCATTTATCGCCACACGCGCGGCGCAGATGCCTTTGCCGATGTGTTGGTCAAGCGCGAAGACGATGTGAAATACGGCATCAGCGTCTCTCGTACGCGCTCTGATGAGCTCATCCGCATTACTTCAAGCTCAAGCACCACCAGCGAAACGTGGTACGTCGATGCATCCAACCCAGCTGCAAAATTCAAGGTCATTGCGCCAAGGCGCCAAGGCGTGCGTTATTCAGTCGACCATCGGCGCGGCGCTGATGGCGGTACGTTCTATATCGTGACGGATGCGGACAACTCGCCGAACTTCAAGCTCGTCACCGCACCGGTATCCGACCCAAGCCCGAGCAATTGGACGACGCTGATCGCGCATTCGACGGATGTGTTTCTGACAGGTGTGAGCGTGTTTGCCGATCACATGGTGCTCAGCGAACGCAGAGATGGCTATACAGCTCTAAGCGTTCACAACTTCGCCGACGGCAAGGCGCATCTGATCGAGCTGCCTGAATCCGTTGCGACTGTTCGCGGATCTACGAACGTTGAGTACGACACGGCGACGTTTCGACTCGCCTACACGTCGCTCGTTACGCCGAATTCGATCTACGACTACGATGTCAATACCCGCAGCCGTACGCTCATGAAGCAGCAAGAAGTGCTCGGCGGGTACGAGCCAAGCGCTTACGTGACCGCTCGAGGCTATGCGACTGCATCAGACGGCGCGCGCGTTCCCATCTCAATCGTTCATCGCAAGGGGATCAAGCTGGACGGCAACAATCCGTGTCTGCTCTATGGCTACGGTTCCTACGGCGCTTCGATGGACCCCTACTTCAGTTCCAACAATCTGTCGCTGCTTGATCGTGGGTTTGTGTACGCGATCGCGCATGTTCGAGGCGGATCGGAAATGGGGCGGCATTGGAAAGAAGATGGCAAGATGCTCAACAAGCGCAACACTTTCACCGATTTCATCGCCGTCGCTGAAGTATTGATCGACCAGAACTATACCAATCCAGATCGCTTGGCGATTCGCGGCGGTTCAGCCGGCGGGTTGCTGATAGGCGCGGTGCTGAACATGCGGCCGGACTTGTTCGCTGCGGCGCATGCGGCGGTTCCGTTTGTTGATGTCGTCAACACAATGCTCGATGCGTCGATTCCGCTGACGACAGGCGAATACGAAGAGTGGGGCAACCCCAACGAATCAACGTACTACGCCTATATCAAGAGCTATTCGCCGTACGATAATGTCACGTCGCAGGATTATCCGCACATTTTGATAACAGCCGGGCTCAACGATCCGCGCGTTCACTACTGGGAGCCCGCCAAGTGGTCCGCCAAGCTGCGTGACATGAAAACCGATGACAACTTGTTGATCCTCAAGACCAACATGGGCGCAGGTCACGGCGGCGCATCGGGGCGATACAGTCGCTACGAAGAACTCGCCTTCGAGTACGCCTTCATCATCGATCGCGTGGGAATACCTTCCGCATCGCCAGAATCAGGCACGAAATAGCGCTCGGGTGCGGATACACGCTACCGCCAGCCGCAGGGTTCAGGTTTTCCCTTGAATCTGAGGCGGAAGCATCATGCACATGCGGATAATGTAGGCAGAGGACCAGCGCCCGTTACGATGAAGTCCATCATGGAGATCGGTAGGATGACGATCAGGCGCCTTGCTGTTCTTCTACTCATAATGCTGCTGGTCGGATGCGCAGATGGAGGACGGCTGGCCAGACAAGGTCAACCATCGCCGAGCGCTGAATCCCTGGTCATGCTTGACGGCATGGAGTTGCCGGTCACCACGCTCTTGCAGGGGAGCGTGTTGTACCATCGTAATGACTGTCGCAAGTGTCATTATTCAGGAGCGCGGGGCGGCTCTGAGTTCGGCGGCCCCAATCTTGTCGATGACGAATGGTTTCACTGCGATGGTAGTATCAATGGGATACGCTCGGTTATCCTGAAGGGGATCACCACAGAACAGCTTCGAGGGACCGAGCGCTCATCCGACCGATTCATGCCAAGCGCAGCAGAAATGGACCTCAGCGACGCGGATGTTAAAGCCATCGCAGCATACTTATATGCGATAGGTCAGCTCGACCGGTAGCGGCAGGCAAAGCGCTTGCCCGCCCCGGTGTTCGCGCTACACATATTCACCCATCTCGACCCCCGAAGCCCAGGGACTCCCGTCCCTGGGACTTCCTACGTCCAAAACTCACCTCATTCAGCCCCTTGCAGAGTTATGTTTGGCAACCCAACATCCTTGCGCCATTCGATCAACAGCTCACGCCAGCGTATTGCATTTTCCTTGCTTGGAATAATTCGGCCGTCGGGCTGAAGTTCATCGAGAACGCCGGGATGATGCTCGTCCGCCCATGCCTTGAACTCCTCGAACCGCCCATTGGTCTTCGGCTCCTTGGGCAAGCTCGAAACCAACATCCCTTCGATTCGTTCATCAGCATCAAACCAATACGTAATCAGATACGGCGTCGCCTTTCGATCCAGCAGCTTGAAGTAATCGTTCGTCTCGCTCACGACCGTCACAAGTTCGTTGCCGTTCACTTCATATTCATGCGTCGTGCTGGTTGATTTCATCTCGCGGTCCCATTCAGCCCAAGGGCCGTCGCCTGATGCTTTTCGCAACTCGCCAGGCCCTTCCTTCTTATCAAACCAGATGCGCGACTCATCAGCCAGGTAACTTGCAATCCGCTGCGTATCGTGCGCCTTTCGCGCTTCTCGATAACCCAGCAGCTTCGCATACAGCGGATGAATCGATTCAATCTGAAGCTGCGCCTCAATCGGCGGCCCATCAGCCAGTGTCACGACGACGCTCTTTGTAACCTTTTGATCCAGATGCTTCGCTGACGCTTTCATGCGAATCTGAAGTTCCGTCGCTTGACGCGGCTCAAGCTGTTGGGATTCAAAATCAACGATCGTGGTGCAACCGCAACTTCCCTTCGCACTGACCACGGTGATCGGTGCATCGCTTGTGTTGATGATCCACATCGTTCCCGCAGCGGTCTCCCCAGCAGCGCATTTTCCGAGGTCCAACACGCTCGGCACGATCGTCGCTTGCTCACTGGCTTTGGCAACACCCCCAATCAAAGTCGGTGCGGCTACAAGTGTGACAACAAGCGCCCATACACGAAGGCGGCTGGGCCTAAACGACCCGGCTCTTGTAATCGTTCTCATCGGTTGATCTCCTTGTGTGCGCACCGATCGCCTATGCACAGCAACCCGCTGCGCAATCAGACAGAAATTCGATGCGCGAGAAAAAACTACTCTGTATCGAAGCGACCAGCTTCGAGATGGATCGGAACTTTCAGTGGCGGTTGCCCTTTGATAAAGAACGTCACGCTCTTAGTCTTGCGTTCGCCCAGCTTTTCTGGAGCGGTCATCGTAAGTTCAACGAGCATCGATGCACCCGGCGCCAGCGCACCGGTCTCGAATCGCGTAATCGTCGTGCAGCCGCAAGCAACCTTGGCCCTTTCAATATGCATCGGCATCGACCCGGTGTTGATCAGCCACAACTGCCCGGCTTTGGGCTTGCCCGCTTCGCCGATCCCTAGATCAAGCTCCGCCGGCGTCACGCGCACAATAAACGGCGAATCCCCATCAGTTGGCGCGAGCTGATCGTCGATCGCTCTGTTCTCACCGCCCGGTGTGCCGATATCCGACCTCACAATCTGTACGCGTCGATGCGCAAGCGCCGCAGTCGTTGACAGCGTAATGGCAATCCCAATGAACAGCCCCAGCCACGCGCCGCTGGTCTGCGGGCTGTGTCTCGCCGAACCATTTAGGATGTGATGAATGCGCCGCGCCAAGCCGTGCTTGTTCGTGACCGCAGCGAGCGCCAGACGACCTCCTCGTTGCGGCGCAAGATCAAGTAGCGACTCCGCGAACACCGTCGGCGACTGACCCGTCGCCAATACCCATTGATCACACGCTTGCTCGCTCAGCTGCGCCATGTGGCGTTTGGTCCACCACACCATCGGATGCCACGGCAACGCGCACGCCAAAACTTCACTCACAAACACCGACAAATGATCACGCCGTTTCCAATGCGCTAGCTCATGACACAGAATTCCGGCAAGCGCTTTCGCATCAGGCTCATCCGCCATCTTTACAGGCAGCAAAATCAACGGCTCTTTGGACCAACACCACACGACGGGGCAGGCGATGGAGTCGCTCACACGCACAGTGGGTGTGCACTGTAATCCAAGTTTTCGCGCCGCTTGGTTGGCTAACGATTCGATCCTTGGATCATCAAGCACCCGCGAATCACGAAGCAGTCGTTTGCTGCTTCGAATCGATTGCACCAGCCGCACGATGACAACAATCGACAGGATAATCCACACTGCCGCGAACAACCGTTCCCAAGTGAACGCACCGGCCAGGTAATTCATCGACAAGGCGGGGACTGAATCCGATGCGGTCGATTCGACTGCCGCAAGACTCGGCGGCGCGATCAACCCCCATCCAAGCGCCCGGAACACCGCGCTGACCAACGGCGTCACAACAGCCGCCAACAGAAGCAGCCACACCGCATGATGCGCGCGGGCCGGTTGCTTGGCCAAGAGCGCCGCAATAACCACAGCGATCAACAGACACAGCGTCGGTTGCCACAGTGCGTCAACGATCAGCGAGCCGTCTAAAAGGGTGTCATACATTGGCTTCTCGCTCCCGTCGCTTGTCGTCGATCATTTTGCGAAGTGTTGTGAGCGTTTCATCATCCAGCCGATCGTCATCCATCAGATGCTCAAACAGTACCAGCGGATCACCCTGAAACACACGATCGACGTAGCCCTTGAGCGATCGTGCGCCCTCATCCACGCGCGATCGTTTCGCTGAGTAGATATACGTTCGACCTTCACTGCGGTGTTTGACCCAACCCGCTTTTTCGAGCTTTTGCAGCACCGTCAAGACGGTCGTATAGGCTGGCCGCTTCGATCCGCCCAGCGCCCGCCGAACATCGCTAACGCTGGCGTGGCCCTTCTCCCAGACCACCTCCATCACCGCTCGTTGAAGGCTTCCCAGTTCATCAAAGCGTTTTCGTGCGATCAAGGCCGTTTCTCCGGGGTCGATGCATCTACACCAACCGTAGTACTATGGCCATAGTATATCCTCCCGGCCTACTGTCAAGGGTCTTTTTGAGAAAACTCTCGACTCCAAGGATGCGCCGATCAAATGCAGCCAGCAACGAAGTTGTGCAACGGTCGTTCGGTGTTACCATGCTACGATGCTGACAGAACCCGAACAAGCTGTTTCGTCACATGCTTGTGATCTTCACAGTTTTGTTCCTGCGGAGCTTCGGAGTTTGCCCGACCTGCAACGGGATTTGCCACGGATCGCCAAGGATGCGCGGCTGACCTCTGCGATCGAGGCAGCGGTCGGTTCGATCCCAACCCGCCACGACTATCGACTTGGCGATGCTCGTTTGATGGACTTCCTTGAACCCGAGTCAGTTCATCTCGTTGTTACTTCGCCGCCATATTGGACGCTCAAGGAGTATCGTCGCAGCGAAGACCAACTTGGATACATCCAGGATTACGAGCGGTTTCTGGAGGAGTTGGATCGCGTGTGGCAGCACTGTTTCCGCGCACTTGTTCCCGGCGGACGTCTCGTCTGTGTGGTTGGCGATGTGTGTCTCTCCAGGCGGAACAACAACGGCCGGCATGTCGTCGTTCCATTACACGCTTCAATTCAGGAACATTGCCGGCACATCGGCTTTGATAATCTCGCTCCGGTCATTTGGCACAAGATCGCAAACGCCACATACGAAGTGCAGGGGGCCGGCGGCTTTCTCGGGAAACCCTACGAACCGAATGCGGTGATCAAGAACGATATCGAATTCATTTTGATGCAACGCAAACCCGGTGGATACCGCAAGCCTTCCACCGCAAAGCGAATCCTGAGCGTAATATCGGTGAATGACCATCAGCGATGGTTCCAGCAGATTTGGACTGGGCTGACTGGTGCCTCGACGAAGAATCATCCTGCGCCCTATCCGATCGAGATTGCACACAGACTCATCCGGATGTTTAGCTTTGTTGGCGATACGGTGCTTGATCCCTTTCATGGAACGGGATCAACTTCGGTCGCGGCCGCCCGATCAGGCCGCAACAGCATCGGTGTTGAGACCGACCCCGTTTACTTCGAGCGTTCGTGCAGGCGTTTCACCGAGGAAGCCTCAACGATGTTCTCCCAAAGAACACTGAACGTCTTGCGAGATGACCAAACGAAACAAGAAATCTCTTGACGATCGCGTTGCAGCTGCCGTTCGCCTGTTCTGGCGCACCCGGTCGTTGCAAGGTCGCCGCCAGGGGAGTACGACAGGGCGGCAGGATTCGGGTAATCGCGCCGTAGCGACAGGAGGCAAGCAGCTTGATGGTTTCAATCAACTGATATCGGAGTTGCTGGAGGAAGCCAATATCCCACCACTGTCGATTCTCCGGACTTCGCGCAAAGATGTAACCTTGCCTGGGTTCTTTCGGCCAACCAAGCAATGGGATCTCCTTGTCGTTCACGAGGGATCACTTCTAGGTGTTCTCGAATGTAAGGCGCTGTGCGGTCCCTCCTTTGGGAACAACTACAACAACAGGATCGAAGAAGCCATCGGGAATGCAACCGATATTTGGACCGCCTTTCGCGAGGGTAGGTTTTCCCCGTCTCCAAAGCCATTTGTCGGGTATCTCCTCATCGTCGAGGAAGCGGCAGGCTCCACTCGACCGGTTTCAGTAGTGCAAGAACACTTTGCGGTCTATCCTGAGTTTGCGGACGCTTCGTACGTGAGACGATGCGAGGAGTCGGTCCGACGGCTAGTCCACGAGCGGTGTTATGATGCTGGATGCCTCATCGTCACGAGCAAGACTCGTGGAAAACGTGGTGAGTATTCAGAGCTGGCGACCGATCTCACGTTTTCCAGGTTCTCACAGTTGATGTGTGGTCAGATCGCCACGCTGTATCGCGCAACGGTCTAAAGCACGAATCTCGCCCTGCTTTGTTGCTCGTAAATTCTCAATGAACCGAACAATTAGAATCACCGTTTCTAAGGGGGTTCTTCAAAATGGTAGAAAACCAAAATCAGGTGAACCAAGGAGTATTTGAAAGGATTCTCAACCATTGGTCCAAGTTCGTGGACCTGATTAGAAACGAACATGCCAACTGCCCGGCATTCATCTACCGCGGGCAAGCACACAACTGGCCACTGAAGTCGAAACTGGATCGATTTGAAGAGAAGTACCCTACGAAGAGGAACTTTGCTGGCGGTGTTCCGGATGCGTTCGGTGTTCCGCCGGTGAGTCGAGATGACCATCTCCAGGCATTCAAAGAGGCAGCAAGAGGGAGAATTCAAGTTCAGATACCAGATGATAAGAAGAACGAATGGTGGGTGCTTGCGCAGCATCACGGACTTGCGACCCCGATGCTCGATTGGACGTTGTACCCGTTTGCTGCCCTCTATTTTGCGTTCGAAGAGGAGCGGGTCGTGGTTGAAGGTGAACTCGTCAATCCGAAGCAGCGATATGTCTACCGTCTCTCTTGGCACCTTCCCGAACAACCGGCGTCAGAGGATGAGGAGGCACCGATGCCATTCATGCCGCAACTTGCCAGCACGCAACGACTGCTTAATCAGATGGCGATTAGCTTCAAAATGCCAGAGGGCTGTGAGTTTGAGAATTATGTTCTGGAGCAGTTTGTAGAAGAAACGGGTGAACAGCCGCGTGCCAGAGCAGTACTCGAGATCATTTCTATGCCAAGCGAAGAGAGACAAGATTGTCTGAAATTATTGAACAAAATGGGAATGAACAGAATGTCACTCTTTCCTGATCTCGACGGCGCTGCCCAGTACATCAATGCTTTGTGGGAGCTTGACTTTGACAGTTCCATCGGTCAAATAACGAGTCGTCGAACTTCGACATAGCGCGACGATAGGGGGCGGTGCCACCCCATGCGCGCCGCGAAGGCTTGACGCCACAGCCTTCAACACATTTTTTCAGAAAAAATTTTCGCGTCTGGTGTGGTCGCCAGGGCGGTTTTCGGTGCCCCAAAACCAAAATGTACTACCGCTGCGCGCGCCTCCACTGCCGCCTGACCCTGTATGGAGGAGTCTGTCATTGCGCTCGTATGCTCCTCACTTAGTCCCCTCGTGACGGCGGAGCCGGTTCAATGAGGTATCGAAGAAAGGCCACCTCCTCATGTCTGAACAAATCGAACCCGCAGCCACTTCCGAATCGTCGACCGACCTGACCGCACTCGAACCTACCGTCATGGATCAACTCGCTTCCGGGGCGCTGGGGCCGTTGTCTCGCTTGCAGGACACGATTGATCTGACGCTTGATGAAGTTTCAGACTGGATCATGCAGCCACATAACCGGCAGCAGATATGCAACCTCGTCACTATTCTCGATGCGCAGACGCAACTGATCATCTGTCAGCAACGGCTGCTTGCCGCTGCACGCTTGGCGGAGGTCGCTGCGAGCGCTACTTCGCCGGAGACGGTTCGCCGTGCGTGCGCTGATTTACTGAAGATTCGCCTGATTGATCCCTATCTGGAAGACAAGCGACCGGAGAAGATGCCCCCGCCGCCCGTGTACGACGAATCCGAGATTCTCGCCTCCCTGGAGCGCCTCGGCTCGATGGACGGCGAGTCGTCACGCCCGACCCAGCTCAACGAACCGCCCGACCTACCACTCGATCCACCGCCCAGTTTCGATGAACTGGACCTGGACGATCCAAAGGGAATTGCCAAAACGGCAACCGATGCGCGCACAAACTAATCCCTATCCGTCGATTTTCTCGTGCGCGCAAAACCGCCGTTGGCCTAGTAGTGCCTCCCAAAGGCTCGTCCAAGGGATTCTTCGATGTTCCTGACCTGCATCTGGTCGTTGCTGCATCAAGGTGATATGGTTGGGTCAGCCCCACGGCCCCGCAAAAGAACTAGGAGACTCAAGATGAAGACTTCCCGACAAGCCCTGACCGCTGCCTTGGCAGTTGGCGCGAGCGTTGCACTTTCGTTTTCGACTAAGGCTGCTCCGCCGTGCGACGCTGACCTAGACGATAACGGCGTTGTCGGGGCGAGTGATGTGCTGCATCTCCTCGCGAATTGGGGCCCTTGTAAAGGCTGCCTTGCTGATCTGAATGGTGATGGCACTGTCGGTGCATCCGATCTACTCGCATTACTCGCCGATTGGGGGCCGACTGTCTTTGACTACTCGCCGGTGTTGGACAATCCTGAAGCTGAACAGATTGCATTGGAGATGTTGGGTCCGCGCGGTCCGTTGCGCCCGGATTTCGCAGACTATGAGCGCATCATCACAGATCAGGCGTTGATTCGCGCTGCGAACAGACGGCTTGCCGATCAAACGCATTCCCCCGTCTGGATTCCGAATCAGCTTTTGCTCGTACTTCTAGACGGTGTCCCGCAGGATGAGTACCTCTGCCTCAATGTCTTCTATCAGGTGACTGATGTGCAGCTCATCTCGAAGTTCCTGAACCTGTACTTGCTGACGTTTGCGGGGAATCTCAACGTCGCGGCCCTCGCGGCGGTTTATGAGGAGGCACCGGCGGTCGACTACGCCGAGCCGAACGGAATCTTCGGCGGACAGAACTTTTGGGAGGCGACGCCGATGAAGGGCGGCGTGTGGCGTTGGAATATCGACGACGGTTGGATGGATTGCTTCGACGGCTGCGATTGCCACCGCGAGTATGTGATCGAGACCGACGCTGAGGGGAACGTCGAAATCATCAGTATCCAAGAGTGGGGTCAGCCGTGGTGTGATTTCTAGGGGCGCGCGGGATGGAATACGAGAAAAACGCCCAGCACCGGATGTACTGGACGCGGTTGGTTTCGCCAGACGCCTATCGACAAGCCGAGCCGCCTAGTTCGCCTGCACGGTAATCTTGAACGGCATGTGATAGAGCCTTACTACGATTGTACCGCCTACCGCCTCCTCCAGACAGACGACGTCGTCGGGCCCCGCTTCGATCTCCCAGGTATCGGCAGCGATTCGCCTGACGGTAACGGAGGTGCTGTCGGGGCAACGTGCGGGGTCGAAGAAGAATTTCCGTGCGTTGATGTCTGGACTGGGCTTGAACGTCCCCGACACGATCAAATTTTCCATGACCTCGCCCACATCCATGGTTGTCAGGTCGAAGTTCTGCGCCTTCATGCTCCCCGTTCCGAGACCTGAGAACGAGTCGCACTCTCCATCCGGGAAACAGTCGCTGAAATCGAAGAACAGCCTCCGGATTACCGACTCATTGCCCCGGGCCTTGGGCACTCCCAGGTTAAAGTGTCCATCCTTAGTGATCTTCGCTTTCACCCTATCCACCTCGTCGATGTAGGGGGAGAGGCATTCGCAGTCCGCCGGACAATCGTAACAATCGCTCATCACGCGGTCCCCAGGACGATCCTCGAAGGTAACGGTCACCGGGATTACGCTACCACCACCACCGCCTCCTCCTCCATGATTATGGTTGCCGTCTCCATCGGGTGGGTTGGCAAGCGAGCTCCCGGAAAATGTGATCGTTGCCCAGACGAAGGCGAGTACAAAACATCCCGGTAGTGTTGCAGCCCAAAGCATTTTCTTACTCATCAAAAAGCTCCTCTGTAAAGTTGTCCGCATCATGTTGTGCCTGGCAGTTCTGGGCGGCCTCCAGCTACTTCGTCTGAACCGTCATTTTGAACGGCATGTGGTATAGCCCGCTGAATATCATTTCACCCCCGCCTGCTTGCTTCATCAGACAGGCGACGTCGTCGAGCCCCGCTTCGATCTCCCACGTATCGACGTTGATTCGTTCTACGGTAACGAAGGTGCTTTCGGAGCAATTCGCATTGAAGGGGTCGAAGAAGATCTGCCACAGGCCGTTCTCGACACTGTCAAGATTGAGCATCATGATCAGGCGCAAATCGTCGCGGACCTCGCCCACGAACATCTCGAGCAGGTTGATGCCAGATCCAGATGTGACGACGTTCGCCCCCCTGACTGAGAAACCATTCTGGAAAGGCGGGAAGCAGTCGCCCGGAGAAGCGCAGTCGCTGAAATCATAGAACAGCGTCCGGATTGCCGGCTGATTGCCCTTGGTTAGCGTCAACCGAAAGTTTCCTCGGGTACTGATGCCCGCGCCCACTTTGTCCACTTTGTCGATGTAGTCTCCCGAGCCGTCGCTCATGAGGCGGTCCGGAACCGGGTCTACATCGTCGCCCAGAAAATCCCGGAAGGTAACGGTCATCGGGATCGTGCCGCCACTGCCATGATTATGGTTGCCGTCCCCATCGGGTGGGTTGGCCAGTGAGTTCCCGGGAAGTGCCAGCATTCCCCAGATGAGAGCCAGTACGAAACATCCCGGTAACGTCGCTCCCCAAAGCATTTTTTTACTCATCAGAAAAGTCCTTTGTAAAGTTCTCTAGCGCCCGGCACGTGATGTCCTGGGCACGGTTGTTCCTGCGATACACATATCTAGGAGCTAGGGCAGGAAGTTCTCCATGACCCACAGTTCCGAGCTTTTTTGGAAAGTAGTGAATGCGATGCGCTTGCCATCCGGATTCATCGTCGCGCGAGTTAGGTTCCGGATCTTCGAACCGATCCTTTGTTGTTCGCCGGTCTGAACATTGACACGCCAGATCTCACTGGTGCGCTTGGAGAACAGCAGGTGCTTGCCATCAGGCGTCCAGGTGGCAAATCGCTGGCCATATTGAGTCTGTTCATCTTCGTTGAGGTGAACTACTTCGCGCGGTTCACCGCCGTCGGCCGACATTACGAAGATGGAGTTCTTGGGCTGATCATGGAACGCGAGCCATTTGCCGTCCCCCGAGAGATCGAGCCCTTGCATGTTGTTCTTTGATAGATAGATTTGGGTTTCATCTCCGGTCGCCAGGTCGCGCCGAATAATGGAACGCCATCCCCGTTGAAAGTAAATCGCCTTGCCGTCCGGCGTCGGCTGCGGGTCTCGCAGCGTTTCTTGTTTCGTGACGAGTCGAGCGTCGCCAGTGGCCAGATCGACCCGAAAGATGCCGTGCTCGCCAGTTAGACTTTCACCAGCAACGAACAGCGCCTTGCCGTCCGGCGACCATTGCACTGGTCCTACAGTCCAAGCCGGCCCAAACCTCAGACGCGGCGACGGCTCGACGACGCGCTCCTGGCCGGTTTCGGCCGAATAGATTCCGATTACTGAGGTCGCAGCTTCATCTTGCGATCGCGACTTGAAGGCAAGTGATTTACCGTCCGGAGACCAATTGCTGGATGATGTCGAATGTACAAACCGTGAACTGGCGTAACGCGGCGCAGTTTCAAAATCGATGCCGGTTTCGTCCAA
>CBDUST010000035.1:0-23864 GCA_965369945.1 uncultured bacterium
CGCTGCCTAAGCGGGCCATGACACATCAAGCAGCGGTCTTCGAGAATTGGGCGAACGTGCGTTGCGAAGACGATCGTCGGCGTGTCGTGCTCGATCGTCGCAACGTGTGAATGGTCGGTCTGCTCAACCGGATCGGCAGAAGCATAAAGCGCGGCAATCGGCTCAGTCAGGTGATTCGAGCCATGCACGAGTGATCCGCCGAGATGTCCCGTCAAGCCGATGAGTCCAGCACAACCGAGCAGCAGCAGTGCAAACAGATTCCTCGTTCGACGCTGTGGCCGACTCATAGCAACGAGTCCGCTTATTAGAGCAACGACGGCCATGATCGCCGAGGCTATACCGAGCCAACGGTGTTGCCACAACAATGTTCGAGTGTCATCTCCCAAATCGAATGCTGCGTAGGACCACCCACTGCCTGCGGTCACACCACCCATCACCGCACCGATAGCGACGAGCCCGAGAATCACCCGATTAGGTCGCCACGTCTCGCGACTCCCGCGCCGACCCAGCCTGCCCAGCATCCCACCAAGCTCAAAAATTGCTGCGATAATCAACAGCGCGATGGGAAAGTGTACGAGCACAACATGCGCTCGGCCGAACACCTGCAGCAAGACATCGAGCAGTTGTTCCAGATTCGATCCACTCATCGCAACACTTGATCTCGCAAATCAGTTACGCACCGTGCCATCGGCGTAGCGATCCTTCACTCAAAAGTTCGATTATACAGTGGCGACAAGCGCCGTTCGCACGGTATTCTTCGGTTATCTCGCCCCTGCGGTAGCGGCAAACCTGCCGAACCTCGTGATGTGATCGTTGCTTCGGTCGCCTGCGCGTCCGAACAGGTTATCGTTATTTGGCATTTTGATCGGGTAACGCATCCGCGGTAGTCTGGCCCTTCGCCGAGCCGATATACTGGCTTGAACCTTTCCGGAAAGACCGACAATGAAGGTGTTATGTACAGGCGGGGCGGGATACGTGGGCAGTACTTGCCTGCGTTCGCTTCAAGCGAACGGGCATGAGGCGGTTGCTTTTGACGATCTTTCGCTGGGGCACACTCAGGCGGTTGCGGATAGGGACCTGATCGTCGGCGATATCAACGATGCCCAAGCGATCAGTACGGCGCTGCGTGACGTCCAACCCGACGCCGTGATGCACTTTGCCGCCCTGACGTATGTGGGCGATTCGGTCGACAACCCCGAGCAGTATTACCGCAACAACGTCGCCGGCACGCTGAATCTGCTCTCTGCGATGCGTGAAGCTGAGATTCATAGGCTCGTTTTCAGCAGTACGTGCGCGACATACGGCGACTCCCCGGTGGTTCCGATGAGTGAGGATGCACCGCAAATGGCGTGCAGCCCGTATGCTCGAACGAAGCTGGCGGTGGAGTGGATGATCCGCGACTTTTGCACTGCCTACGGTCTGGGGTACACGCTGCTGCGGTATTTCAACGCTGCCGGTGCGTCATCTGACGCTCAGCACGGCGAGGACCACGACCCCGAGACACACCTTATCCCTTTGGTTTTGCAGGTCGCGCTCAAGCAGCGCGAGAAACTGCTCGTCTTTGGAAGCAACTACCCGACGCCTGATGGAACGTGTATTCGTGATTACATACATGTAGAGGACCTCGCCCAGGCGCATCTGCTCGCCGTCGATGCTACCGAACCCGGACATGGTGATGTATTCAACGTCGGAACGGGAACGGGCAATTCAGTCTTGGAAGTAATCCAGGCATGTGAATCCGCGGCCGGATGTCAGATACCGTATGAAGTGGTCGGTCGTCGTCCCGGTGATGCGCCTGCGCTCGTCGCCGATCCCAAGAAGATTATCTCGGAGCTTGGCTGGAAGCCGCACTTTACGGATATCGGCCAAATTGTTGAAACGGCCTGGCGTTGGCATGAGCAATACCCCAAGGGTTACCGCACCAAAGAAACCGAAGTAGCTGCGGGATAATCGGGCTGGATGAGGCATAAGTCTTGAGCCGATGAGGAGTGCGACGGTGCCGATGAATGCGGCGTGGGCTCGCTGGTAGCCGTCTTGATAACGGATGTCGATCGATTGCACTAGCCTAGTAATGTGAAGACATGAGCGCACCTACAACAGCCGTGATTGGATCAAGCGGAATGCTTGGGCGAGAACTCGTTGCCGCTTGTGCTGCGCGTGGTATAGATGTTGAGCGCTTTGGCACGCCTCAAGCACTCGACATTACTGATTCTGACGCTGTTGGCGAAGCGCTTCGCAACGTCAAGCTCGTATTGAACGCAGCCGCTTACACTGATGTGGACGGAGCCGAGTCTGAACCGGCTGAGGCTATGCGCGTCAACCAACTCGGACCCATGAACCTCGCGCGAACCTGCCTGGAGAACGACGCGCTACTCGTACACTATTCGACCGATTATGTGTTCAGCGGCGTGGCATCCTCGGCGTATCGAGTGGACGATGTGCCGAGTCCAATGAGTATGTATGGCTTGAGTAAGCTCGCAGGCGAACACGCCGTCCGTGATGTAGGATGCAATCATTTGATCATTCGGTCGAGCTGGCTGTTTGCCCCTCACAGTCGAAACTTCGTTCGCACGATCCTCGATCTTGCTTCGAATCATTCGAGCTTGCAAGTGGTTGCTGACCAAATCGGGCGACCGACGTCAAGCGAAGACCTTGCAAAAATGACGCTCGGACTTCTCGATGCCGGGGCGAAGGGAACCTTCCACGCTGCCAATCGGGGGCGCTGCACTTGGCATGAGTTCGCCCGTGAGATCCTAGCGCTTGCCGACTGCGACTGCAGAATTGATCCGTGCAAGACAAGCGATCATCCTCGACCAGCGCCCCGCCCGCGGTTCAGTGTGTTGGATCTGAGTGCGGCGATTCGATTGATCGGCAAGCCGAGGCATTGGAAATCAGCGCTGCACGAGTGTGTTGAAGCGCTCCTGGTCGCTGACCGAGCCGTGCAACCAGACCACACCACCGCGCCTCGGTTTGAAGATCGCTGACGATCCAGCCGTTTCGGGCAGCGGTTGTCGCATCGGATCGTTTCGTCACGCGGTCGACACGACGCTCAAGCACAACAGGATTATCGGGCAGTGGCCGCACCGAGCGATTTTTGGACCAACAGGAAACCCGTGGTCCGCGCGATCGGTCCTCTTGGGGCAAAAACTGCTGCTTTGGGGGGCTCAACGCCCAACCTGAGGACTTGGCCTGCCGATGTCGCTTGGGCTGTGTGGGCGATCGGTCCAGGTGGTCTGAGCGTCCAGCAGGAGCAGTCTTTGCTTTCGTGGGGATCAGTGGCAGACTTTCAGTAAATGCTGGCAGAGAAGGGGTTTGTGAAGGCATTCACCAACCTCAGACCCCGCCGGGCCGTATAGATAATAAATGGAGGTGGATGAATACATATGGCCCCGCGAATCGCCATCCTGGACGGTATAAGGACGCCTTTTTGCAAGGCGGGAGGGCGATTGCAGGGTGCGGGGGCGGATGATCTAGGCACGATCGTAATCCGGGAACTCTTGGCCCGGACCGGCGTCAAGCCCAACCGCATCGATGAGGTTGTCATCGGCAACGTGGCCCAGCCGCCGCATGCCGCCAACATCGCTCGGGTCATCAGCCTCAAGGCGGGTCTACCTGAGAATATGGTCGCCTACACCGTTCATCACAACTGCGCTTCGGGCATTCAGTCAATCTCGACCGCAGCCGGGCATATCCATTCCGGGCAAGCCGACCTGGTCATCGCCGGGGGAACCGAGTCGATGAGTCATATCCCGCTGCTGTACGGCCCTCAGATGACTGCGCTCTTCGTGGATTTGTTCAGCGCGAGAACGATTCGACAGCGTCTCAAGGTGCTCGCCTCGTTTCGGCCGTCGCATCTGAAGCCGGTGATTGCCCTTCAGCTCGGGCTGATCGATCCAGTGTGTGGTTTGAACATGGGGCAGACGGCGGAAATCCTGGCGCGCGAGTTCGGCATTACTCGTGAGGATCAAGACGATTTCGCGTTGGAAAGTCATCTCAAGGCAACGGCTGCGGCCGAAACCGGGCGATTGGCTGAAGAAATTGTTCCAGTCGCATCGCCTCCCGATTACTCGCATATGCAGCTTGTTGATGACGGTCCGCGCCCTGAGCAAAGTTCCGAAGCGCTGGCCAAGCTCAAGCCGTACTTCGATCGCCAAGCGGGAACCGTCACGCCCGGCAACACATGCCCCGTCACGGATGGCGCGGCCGCGCTGCTTCTGGCCTCTGAGCGCATGGCGAAAGAGATTGGGATCGAGCCGCTTGGATACATCACGAACTGGGCGTATGCAGCGCTTGAGGGTTCGCGCATGGGGTTAGGTCCAGCCTACGCCACGGCGAAGCTCCTCGATCGAACGGGGTATCAACTGAACGATTTCGACATCGTTGAACTCAACGAAGCGTTCGCCGCCCAGGTCATTGCCAACGAGCGCGCGTTCGAATCGGAGTCGTTCGCCCGCAAATACCTCAATCGTGACAAGCCGCTGGGCACGTTGGATCGAGATCGATTGAACGTCAACGGCGGCGCGATTGCCTTGGGCCATCCCGTTGGAGCGACGGGCACGCGACTTGTGTTGACAACGCTTCTGGAACTCAAACGGCGAAACGAGCATCGAGGACTCGCCACGCTATGCGTCGGGGGTGGTCAGGGCGCGGCGGTAGCGCTGGAGGCGGCATGAACATGAACCAAGCATGGACGCTGACGATCGATGACCAGTGGATCGCGTGGCTGACTTTCGATATGCCCGGCGAGAAGGTCAACACGTTCACCCAAGACACCTTGGGCGAACTTGACACCCTACTTGACGAGCTTGCGCCCAATGAGGAGATCAAGGCAGTCGTCATCCGAAGCGGAAAGCCGGATTGCTTCATCGCCGGGGCGGACATCGATGAACTGGCGAACATTCACACACCGCAAGAGGCGAAGGAAAAATCAGTCGCAGGGCACACGGTCTTTGCAAAAATCGCTGACCTGCCTGTGCCGACCGTGGCCGCGATCAACGGGTCATGCCTCGGCGGTGGGTTGGAAATGTCGTTGGCTTGCGATTACCGAATCGTTACCGATCATCCAAAGACGAGCCTCGGTCTGCCGGAAGTCAACCTCGGGATCCTCCCAGGGTGGGGTGGTACGCAACACCTTCCGCGCTTGCTCGGTTTGCCTCGTGCATTACCAATGATTCTGACAGGTCGAGCGATGCCTGGTCGGAAGGCGTACAGAATCGCTCTGGCGGACGCCGTCGCTGCACCGGAGTTCTTCGAGGAAGAGATTCGCCGATTCGTCGATCGGATCGACAACCGCAGCGGGCGACAAGAGATTGTCAGGCGACGCAAGCAACGACAACCAACCTTCCTGCGATATCTAACCGGCAATCCCATCGGTCGCTGGCTTGTCTATTACCAAGCTCGGCGGCAGATCATAATCAAGACGCACGGTTTGTATCCCGCGCCGCTGAAGGCGTTGGAAGTCATTGGCAAGACGTTCCGTCGCACGTCGCTGCAAGATGGTCTAGCGATCGAGGCCGATGGGTTTGCCGAGCTAGCCGGTACGACGATCAGTCGAAATCTTGTCTGGATCTTCCAAGCGTCGCAGCGCATCAAGAAAGCCGGGCCTTCGATGAAGCATGACGTGGCATCGATCCGCTCTGCGGGCGTTGTTGGCGCAGGCATCATGGGCGGCGGCATTGCTTGGGCGCTGAGCAACGCTGGAATCCGCGTTCGCATGAAGGACATCAACTGGGACGCCGTCGCAACGGGTCTCGCCTCCGCATCGCGAATGTTTAGAGCGATGGTCAAACGCCGCAAGATGACGGACAACGAACTGAACTTGGCGATGCATCGAATTGCCGGCACGATCGATTACACGGGATTTGACGGCTTGGACGTTGTTATCGAGGCCGTAGCGGAAAATATCAAGATCAAGAAGCAGGTGTTGCGCGAAATTGAACAGCACGTGCGCTCCGACACGATCATTTGCACCAACACGTCGTCGTTGGATCTGAACGAGTTGGCCGGGGTGCTGCGCAACCCCAAGCGATTCGTTGGGCTGCATTTCTTTAATCCGGTCAATCGCATGCCATTGGTTGAAGTGATCGGCGGTCGTGCGACCTCCAAGGAAGCGATCGTTGCCGCCACTGAACTTGTCAGACGTCTCAAGAAAACACCGATCGTGGTCGGCGATTGCCCGGGCTTTTTGGTGAATCGCATTCTGCTGCCGTACCTCGTCGAATCTGCGTGGATGTTCGAAGAGGGTGTTGATATCGAACGGATCGATCGGTTGTTGGAGCAGTTCGGCATGCCGATGGGGCCGTTGGCTCTGGTCGATGAGGTGGGGCTTGATGTTGGTTACAAGGTGGCAAAAGTGCTTGAAGACGCCTATGGGAAGCGCATGCAAGTGCCGCGCGCGCTTGGCGATGTTGTTGACTGCGGTGATTCGACCGGTAAGAAGAACGGCTCCGGGTTCTACCTTTACAACAACGGGCATAAGAAGCCGAACCCGCAAATCACAAGCGTGATCGCCGAGGCGCGCAAGAAAGACCATATCAGCGCCCAAGATCTGACGGACGATCAGATCGTCGATCGCGCGGTCTTGATCATGGTCAACGAAGCGGCGCGATGTCTTGAGGAAGGCGTGGTCGATGATCCCGAAGCGCTGGACTTTGCGATGATCATGGGCACGGGTTTCGCGCCCTTCCGTGGCGGATTGCTCCACTACGCCGATCAACGCGGCGTCTATCAGATCAAGCAGCGCCTCGAAGAGTTGGCCATCAGCTTTGGGGATCGTTTCGCACCGGCAGCGCTCATTGAAAAGATCGCCGGTAACGGTGGGTACTTCTATGAGCAGGGTGAGTCCGAGAGCAGCAACGGGGATACGCACTGATGACGCCGGAGCATCTCACAAAATCGTCTTCGTTCTCCGGTGCGCAGCAACGCCAGTTGCAGATGGCCACAAGGGGGATGTCCTCAGCCCAGCGCAGGGCAATGGAGGTGGCCGAATCGGCGCGCGATCTGGACGAGAATGGCCGGAGCTTCGCCGCTGAGATGTTCATGGGCGACGCCGACCCGACGCTGTTGCACCCCTTTCCGAAGCAAACAGATGAAGACCAGCGCATCGGCGACGAACTTGCGCGCAAAGTAACTGTATTCCTTAGCGAACACCTCGATCCCGATGAGGTGGATGAGAATCGCACGATTCCTAAGGAAGTTGTTCAGGGTCTGCGAGACCTCGGCATCTTCCGCATGAAGGTTCCGGCTGAATACGGCGGGCTTGGCCTGTCGCAGGTGAACTACAACCGGGTGATCATGGCCATCGCCTCTCACTGCGCATCAACAGCAGTGCTCATTTCGGCGCACCAATCCATCGGTGTGCCGCAGCCGCTCAAGATGTTCGGCACCGATGAGCAAAAGGCGAAGTATTTGCCACGCATCGCCGACGGCGCGCTGTCAGCGTTCGCGCTGACTGAGTCGGATGTGGGATCAGACCCTGCAAGAATGAGCACGACCGCGACGCTCACCGACGACGGCAAGCATTACATCCTCAACGGCCTCAAACAGTGGACCACTAACGGCCCCATCGCTGATCTGCTGGTCGTTATGGCCAAGACAGCGCCCAAGGTGTACCGCGGTAAGGAACGACCGCAAATTACCGCGTTTATTGTCGAAGCGGATTGGCCGGGCGTTGACGTTGCCCATCGATGTGATTTCATGGGCTTGCGAGCCATTCACAACGGCGTGATTCGTTTTGAGAACGTCAAGGTTCCGGTAGATAACGTGTTGTGGGGTGAAGGGCTTGGCTTGAAGTTAGCGCTTCGAACGCTGAACACCGGCCGATTGACGTTGCCTGCTGCCTGCACCGGTCTTTCCAAACAATGTCTTTCGATTGTCAGGCGGTGGGGGAAGGAGCGCGTGCAATGGGGTCGCGCGATTGGCGAGCACGAAGCCGGTGCGGAGAAGATCGCATACATCGCTTGCACCACCTTTGCGATGGAAGCGATGACCTGGCTCACGTCGCATTGGGCTGATCAATCACGCAACATTCGCATCGAAGCGGCCATGGCGAAGCTGTTTTGCTCTGAAGCATCGTGGCGAATTATCGACCTGACCATGCAGTTCCGTGCTGGGCGAGGATACGAACGTGCACTTTCGTTGCGTGCTCGCGGTGAGACGGCCTATCCGGTCGAGCGGATGATGCGCGATGCTCGAATCAACACGATCATTGAAGGCACCTCTGAGATCATGCGACTGTTCCTGGCTCGCGAAGCACTCGACCCACACCTGAAGCGCGCCATGTCCGTGCTCGATCCGCACACACCGCGTGGTGAGAGACTCCGGTCGGGTGCGAAGCTCGCCCTCCACTACACGAAATGGGACTTAGTCCGGTTTTCGAGGATGGTGTGGCCCAAACGGCATCGGGAGATGGGACAACTGGCGCGACACTACAAATACATCGATCGTACTGCGCATCGCCTGGCGCTTGCATTGTTCCATGCGATGGCTCGGCATCAGCAAAAGCTCGAGCGGCGACAATTGTTGCTGGCACGGTTCATGGATATCGGCACCGAGTTGTTCGCCATGGCGTCGACATGTGCGTATGCGCAATCATTGGAATCCGTCGACCACGAACAGAACGACGCCACGCAGTTGGCCGATCTGTTTTGTCGCCAAGCTCGCCGGCGCATATCCCAACATTTTCGAGACGCGAGGATCGACCGCAGGACAGTTGGCAGTGACGTGGCCGCCGGCGTACTCGACGGGAAATATCGTTGGCTGGAGCTGGGCATCATTCCGGCCCGGGACGAACACTCGTGAACAGGCCCGTGCAACAAGACCTGCTCGTAAGCCGCCAAACCGAGCAACTCGATCGATCTCAGCTGAATCGACTCGGACTGGCGTTGTACAGGTCGACCGACAAATGGATGACTGTGTTCAAGAAGCTGCTCGGCGTCGACCTGCGCATCACGGGTGCTGAGAACCTCGTCGATCGCCCGACGCTGTTTGTCGCCAATCACTTTACGCGCGTCGAGACGTTCCTGATCCCGTACGCGATCTACCAATGCGCCCGGCGGCCTGTCCGCAATCTCGGTACGCACACGCTGTTTAACGGCCTGACTGGAAAATACTTCCGAGCGATCGGCGGGATGTCTACCAAAGACCCGCGGCGCAATCGGACGATTGTTCGAGACCTAATCACAGGCGATCATGATTGGCTGATTTATCCCGAAGGTGGGTTGATCAAGAACAAGAAAACGGTGCAGCGCGGTCGGCTGCGCTTGGAGCGACCGCATCGCCAGGGACCGCCACACACCGGGGCGGCGGTGCTCGCGCTGAAGGCTCAGATGAGCAAGGCTCGTTTCCGCAAAGCCTGGGAATTCAACGATACGCGACGCTTGGCGTACTACGCTGAGTCCTACGACTTGACCGATGCGAACGAGGTTTCCGACGACCCGGTGGCGATCGTTCCAATCACGATCAACTTCTATCCGCTCCGCCCCGGACGAAACATGCTGAATCGCATCGCCTCACTCATGGTCCGCGATCTCGATCCACGTTTGGACGAAGAGTTGGAGGTCGACGGCCGAATACTTTTCGCCGATACTCAGATCGGTATCCACTTTGGTGAACCGATCGAGGTGCGAGATTATCTTGGCGCCGTACCCGAGGCGGCTCGTAAGGTCATGGGCATCTTTTCGGAGCCGCGCCGAGCTGACCTGTTGTTGGGTCGTCAAGCGAAGCGTCTGACTGACGATTGCGTGCGCGCGATCTACAACCACATGGAAATCAACCTCGATCATATCTTTTGCTACGGTCTACGGGCGTTACAGTGTGATCGTGTTCGAGCAGCGGACTTTCACCGTTCGTTGTACCTTTCGGCAGTCCGCCTTGATGAGCTCGAAACGGTCCGGCTTCATCCAGTGTTGAGCAATGGGATCGCGGCCCTACTCCGCGGCGAGTCTTTCTCGCCTCTCAAAGACGTTCTGCGATTAGCGCGCAAAGAGCGTGTGCTGCGCCGCGACGGTGATCACTATGTAATAGATCGAGCGGCGTTGCTGTTGGAGCACGATTTTCACGAAATCCGCCTCAAGGGCGTGATTCAGGTTCTTGCCAATGAACTGGAGCCTCTGAAGCCGGCCGTACAAATCGTTGAGCAGTGTGTGAACCTCTCGTCGGCCAAGCTCAAGGAACAGGTCGGGGCAACGCTTCAACGTAGAGATATACACCGTTTCGAGCAGGCTCGTGCAAACACGATCGAGCCTGAGCTTTCCAAGCCAGGGGAAGTCGGTGAACCGTTCCTGCTCGAAAACCGCAGCGACGAAATCGGCGTTGTTCTTGTACATGGCTACTTGGCCGCGCCCGAGCAACTTCGTCCGATGGCCGCATACCTTCATGACCGAGGTTGTTCGGTGTATAGCGTTCGGCTCAAGGGACACGGCACGTTCCCGGAGCAAATGATCAACGCGAACTGGCACGATTGGATGGAGTGCGTGCTGCGCGGCCATGCGATTCTTCGACAGCGCTGTCGCAAGGTGGTCATCGGCGGGTTCTCCCTCGGCGGTACGCTGGCCATGATCGCCGCCAGCCAGGGGCTCAAACGGCTCGATGGAGTGTTTAGCATCAATGCGCCGCTGAGATTACGCGATCGACGAGCATCGCTAATTCCGGCGATTGTCAACTTCAACGGCGTGCTGCGGAAGCTCGGACTGAGCAATGGGTACTTGCGCCGACCGAACTATACCACCGCGGATCCGGGGACGAACTACGACGTTGACTATCTGTGCAGCGTCAAAGAGCTTCGCTGCGCCGTGCACGCCTGTCGGAAAGGCCTGAGTCGTGTGAGCGCGCCGGCACTCGTCGTTCAGGCCGATGCCGACCCAACCGTTGACCCAATTAGCGCGAAGCTCCTGATGAAACACCTCGGCTCAGAGTGCAAGATGCTCGCTCGACTCCCGTTTGATCGACACGTCATCGTTCGCGATGCCGGGAGCGAGGAAGTCTTTCGCCGAGTGAGCCGCTTCGTGACGCAGATCGCCGGCAACGGCCACTCCCGATAGGTCGAATCTCTCGCACCACTTTCGACAGCCGGCTCCTGGATCTGCAACGCCACTCGTTGATTCGGTATTCTCTATGGTTGACGCGTCTTGTGACTGTAGAATCGCCCCACGGAGTCGAGCATGACACAACCAAACCAACGATCGATTCTCGCCCGATTCATCGGGTTCGTGACTTGTATCGCAATCATCCTAGCGGCAATGGCCGTATCGTCACCTTATGACCAAGCATCGTCAATTCCACGTGTCTTGGTCTTCAGCAAGACGGCCGGATTCCGCCATGGCTCGATTGCCGCTGGAATTGCCGCGATCAAAAAGCTCGGGCAACAGAACGGATTCACCGTCGAGGCGACTGAGGACGCAGCACAATTTACTGACAAAAACCTCGTGCGGTTCAGCACCATAATCTTCCTGAACACCACCGGCGATGTCCTTGATGAAATCCAGCAAACTGCGTTTGAGCGATTCATCCAAGGCGGTGGAGGATACCTCGGCATCCACTCCGCCGCCGACACCGAATACGACTGGCCTTGGTACGGCCGGCTCGTGGGCGCATATTTCAAAACGCATCCCGCGATCCAGGATGCGACGGTTATCGTTGCAGATCGCGGGCATCCCTCGACGAAGCATCTGCCGGTGCGCTGGCAGCGACGCGATGAGTGGTATGAGTTCCGCGCCAATCCGCGCGGTGATGTCCACGTATTGGCGACGCTTGACGAAAGCACCTACCAAGGCGGCGGTATGGGTGACGACCATCCAATCGCCTGGTGCCACGAGTTCGACGGCGGGCGATCCTTCTATACCGCCGGTGGACACACCAAAGAGAGTTACGCTGAGCCCGCGTTCTTGCAACACCTTCTCGGTGGAATCCGTTGGACAGCGGGTATTGCTACGGAACACGAGGGCGACCACCACGAACCGGATCAGGCCCATGATCATGAGGGTAATTGAGTCCCGCATATAGATCTATGGCTGACCGTTCACGGAACCTGCTCCGTCGGCTCCCGCAGCTGCCCTAAGACATGCGATCGATCGCCGAGTGGAAGAGTTGATAGACTTCTCGGTTGTTTCTACTTCGGAGTGACAGCTCTCCCAGGAAGTTACTTTCCGTGCTGAGCAGAGCGGAAATCCGGAGAATTGCTCGGGCTCGGCTCAAGGATGCCGAGGCCTTGGTGCGATCTAAGAGATATGATGGTGCAGCTTATCTGTGCGGTTATGTGATCGAACTTGCGCTGAAAGCTCGCATATGCCGAACTCTACGTTGGGAGGGTTATCCTGCCACGAGAAAGGAATTTGAGCACTTCGCCAGCTTCAAGACTCACAATTTGGATGTCCTATTGCATTTGTCCGGCGTAGAGACCAAGATCAAGACTGAGTACTTGGCCGATTGGTCGCAGATAGCGGCATGGGATCCCGAGGCGCGTTACAAGCCGCCGGGCGAGGCCAAGAGAGGTGACGTACTTGCGATGATCAATTCTGCCGAGAGGCTCCTAAGGGTGATATGAAGCAAGAGATCGTGAAAAAACTGATAACGGTTGAGCAAGAGATATCGACCGAGCGAGGTGCATTCGAGTTCTTCGGGCTTTTCCTGCGCGAGGATGCGCCTGACACATGGGACTTGGTTGTCGCCGCGCCGTGGTTAGAGGAAGAGAAGAACCAGGCGCTTCGCTTTTTGTCCAACAAAGTTGGCGAGAATCTGGAGCCAGACGAGCTGCTTTTCTTATCACGCATCGTTGTGATGGATCACGGAACTCCCGCCCTAGAGGCGATGCTTCGAGTAGTGCGGGTCGAACATAAGAGTGCAGAGTTTCAGAATTGCGATTTCTTCGGACTCGCCATAAAGCACGCATTCATTATTACGTCGAAGCGGCTGGGCGAGCCCTCGACGGAGAAGGCCGGATAGCCGACGATGACAAAGGACCTGCCTCTCTGTCTTGGACAATCCACCTCCGTTACAGGATGATGCCACCTTCTAGAGATGGAGGTGTATCACATGGCTCTTGCCGATCTTCGGGATCAATCGACGCGCCGCTTAGGCGATGAATTGCTCGCGCATCTGACTTCGTTTGAGTTGGATCTGAAGTTTTCAGTGGGGATTTGGTACTTCACGCCGCCGTTCAGTCGGTTTCACGCGAAGTATCAGCCGGACCTGACAATTGACCAGCGCCTGGATATCGCTGCAACGCTCGCCGACGCAGGCTTACAGGGTGTGGAAGCGCACTATCCAAACGAGGTCAACGAAGACAATCTCGACCTATGGAAAGCGTTCTCAGCCGACACTGGAATCAAGCTCATCGCGATCATCCCGCAACTCTTTTGGGATGAGCAATTTGAATGGGGCTCGCTGTCCAATCCCATCAAGCAACATCGCGATGCCGCCATACAGCGCACCAAACAAGCGCTTCAACTGAATCGCCAGCTTGACACTGAATTTGCGATTGTCTGGCCTGGAGTCGACGGCTACGAGAACCCGATGGGTGTGAACTTCGCTGCAATGCGAGATCGCTTTGCCGAAGGCTTGGCTGAAGCGATGGATGCCGTCCCGGGCGTTCGAATCGCTTTCGAGCCTAAGCCCTACGAGCCGCGCGGGCGGATACTCTTCGGTACAACACCTGAAGGTGTTTTGCTTGGACATCAAGTCGAATCACTTCTTGCCGATACGACGAACCGTGCATTGCTCGATGAAGGGCATGCGCTATGTTGTATGAATCCTGAGATTGGTCATGTGTTGATGGGATTTGAAGATCTCGCGTATGCGTTCAGTTGGCCGCTGTCACAAGGGCGGCTGGCGCATTCGCATTGGAATAGCCAGCCGTTGGGGAACTACGACCAGGACCTCAACGTTGGCGTCGTTTCACCCGAGCAGCTTGAAGCACTCCTGTACACACTGAAGATGCACAGCTACCGCGGTTATTACGGCATCGATATCAATCCCGAGCGGATGCCGGTGGAGACCGCGCTTCGAAATTCGATGGACGCGATTCGCGCGGCGAACGATCGTGTGAATGATTTGGATCACGAGGCGATTCTGTTTGCACATCAACACCCAGATAAGGCGCGTGGCTGGCTTGAAGCGCACCTTATCCGCGCTCGGGCGCCACATCCGGACCGACTGTCGCCACTGCCTCGCCCGAGTTAGGAAGATTCACCACGGAGACACTGAGACACAGAGAGGAAATACTGGAAGGGTTAAGATGCCAAGCAATGGCGCCACTACGAAAATACTGCACAAGGGACTGAGCGATCAAGTGATCGGAGCCGCGATCGAAGTTCACCGGGAACTCGGTCCCGGACTTCTTGAGTCGGCGTACCAGGCATGTCTGGCCCACGAACTGTCTCTTCGGGGTATTTGCTTTGTCAGCCAACTCGATCTACCTCTCACCTACAAGGGGATTGCACTCGATGTTGGTTATCGCATTGATCTATTGGTCGAGGACAAGATCATTGTCGAATTGAAAGCGGTCGAGCGAATGACTCCAATCCATGAGGCCCAACTGCTGACCTACCTTCGCCTCCTGAAGAAACCGGTCGGCCTACTCTTAAACTTTTCGGTTCCCGTTCTAAAGGACGGGATCACTCGTCGCGTGCTCTAGGATCGCCCACTCGATGCCCCTACCCTTCCCTCGCCTCTGTGTCTCGGTGTCTCCGTGGTGAATCTTCAATCAACGCATGACTAACTACCTTCTCGGCATTGACGTTGGCACCGGCGGCAGCAAGGCTTTGCTGATTGATGAGCAGGGAAACGTTGCGGCGAGTGTTACCACTGAGTATCCGTTGCTAACGCCCAAGGCGCTATGGTCGGAGCAGATTCCACAGGATTGGTACAGCGCAACCGTTTCCAGTATTGCCAAAGTCCTTGAGCAATCCGCGATTGATCCTGCCAAGGTTGCCGCCATCGGACTCAGCGGCCAGATGCATGGCCTTGTATTGCTCGATGCCAACGGCGAAGTACTACGTCCGGCAATCTTGTGGAACGATCAACGAACCGCTGCGGAGTGTGACGAGATTCACGACCGTGTGGGGCTTGACAACCTCTTGCGCATTACCGGCAAGCCGGCGCTGACTGGTTTTACCGCGCCAAAAATCCTTTGGGTGCGACGACACGAACCCGATGTGTACAGCCGAGCAACGAAAATGCTACTTCCCAAGGACTACATTCGCTATCGCCTGTCGGGTGAATACCTCAGCGATGTTGCGGATGCATCGGGTACTTCGCTGTTTGATGTCTCTACTCGACAATGGTCGCTCGAATTGATCGAGACACTGGACGTGCCGCGCGATAGGTTGCCGGACGTTACCGAGTCAGCGGTCGTGAGCGCGATACTTTCGAGCGAGGCAGCCAGAGTGACAGGCTTATCACACGGCACACCCATTGTTGGAGGTGCCGGTGACCAAGCGGCCGAAGCGATCGGTTGCGGCATCGTCGATGATGGTGCGGTGTCTGTTACGATTGGCACTTCAGGCGTCGTCTTTGCGGCCACCGAAACATGCCAACTCGATCCAAACGGTCAGCTGCATGCCTACTGCCATGCGATACCGGGGATGTGGCAGGTCATGGGGGTAATGCTGTCAGCCGGCGGAAGTCTGCGTTGGTTCCGCGATACACTCGGCAGCGAGGAGATCACGCAGGCTGCTGATCGATCGATCGATCCATACGATGTACTGATCGAAGGTGCGTCAACGATCCAGCCCGGTTGCGAAGCGCTGTTCTTCCTGCCGTATCTTACCGGCGAGCGAACACCACATGCCGACCCCAACGCACGCGGCGCTTTCGTCGGCCTCACACTGCGGCACAACAAACGGCACATGACCCGCGCAGTGATGGAGGGCGTGACGTTTGGCCTAATGGATTCGCTTCAACTCGTTCGGAAGATGGGGATCAACGTGTCGAAGGTGCGCGTGTCAGGCGGTGGGGCCCGCAGTGCGGTTTGGCGGCAGATGATGGCCGATGTGTTCGACGCCGAGGTTACGACGGTCAACAGCACTCAAGGCGCCGCCTATGGCGCGGCGATACTGGCGAGCGTTGGTATCGGCGTCTACCCAGATGTCTCCCAAGCGACCAGTCGCATCGTCCGTGAGACCGCTTCGGCGCAGCCCGGTGCGGATGCACAGATATATCATCGGTCCTATGAGCAGTATCGTGCGTTGTACCCAGCCCTGAAGTCCCAGTTCAGCGCATTCGCCTCGCTTGTAGAGCCGTAACCTGCCCCAGCCGCATTTGCGATCATCGCACGCTTCGTGTTGCGCAGACTGTGAGGTATGATGATTGTTCACTGAGAAGCAGTTGGGGGGAAGCGGTGGGGTTTGCCAGAGATCATCTAGCTTGAGGACGAAACGGACGAGATGACACCCGCGTTGAGCACTAACGTATTGAAGCTGGACCCGGTCGATGGGACCGAAGCGCAGACGCTGTCTGTCTCGGATCAAGCTGAGATCACGGTCGGACGAGGAAGCCAGTGCGACTTGTGTCTGGCTCATGCGACGGTGTCCCGACGGCACGCATCATTCGCCAAGCGCAACCACGAATGGTTCGTCACGGATCTTACGAGTCGGTCAGGCACATACCTCAACGGTATCTTGCTTCGATCAGGAACACCGGCACTGATCGCTGCGGGCGACTTGCTCCGTTTCGGGCCGTATACGTTTCGTGTGGGTGGCGGCGGGGGGCCTGCCAAGAGGTTCGCGCCCATCGACGAGTACACCGCACCGGGTACGATCGTTGAGCGAATCTCTTATCGCGAACTCGAGTCACTGGCGCAGCGGCGCCTTGAGTTGTTGATCGATGGAGCTAGTGTCATCCATCAGACGTCAACCGAACTAGAACTTGCCGCGACTGTGGTTGGTCTGGTGTTGGCCGGAAGCGGTTTTCACCGGGCCGCTGTGCTGCGCCACACTGGTTCGGACGATCAAGTCGAAGTCCTCGCTGCGCGTGACCTGAAGATGGATTGTCCCGCCGACTTCACTTTTAGTCGCTCATTGCTGCGTGAGGCCGCCTCGGGACATGTAGCTCGTTTGTCACAATCGACGGATGCGCTGGCTGGACAGAGTATCCACCTGCTTGGGATCCAATGCGCCGTGTGTGCGCCGATCGTCATGGACGGCTCCGTGGTCGGCTACATTTATCTTGATTCACGCGAGAGTGAACAGCCGGGTCACGATGATGCCGCCGGGTTCTGCCGCGCAGTATCTCGACTTGCCGGGCTCGCTCTGGCCAATGTGAAGCGAGCGGAGCTTCAACGTCGCCAGGAGCGCCTCGATCAGGATCTGGATGCGGCCCGTCAGGCGCAGGCGTTCCTTTGGCCCAGCGAAGAGGGTATGGTCGGTTCTTTGAAATATGCCATGCGCATGGCACCCGGCCGTGTTGTTGCTGGAGACCTGTTTGATATCTTCGCGCTCGACGATCATCGGGTCGCGATGTGCTTCGGCGATGTGTCGGGCCAAGGTATGGGTGCGGCGATTCTCATGACTGCCGTCCTTTCGTTCTTCCGAGCGGCGATGGTGCGCCTCACCGATCCTGCTGAAGCGGCCAACGCCGTCAACCGGTATACCTCCCAGCGGTCGCCTTCCAACATGTTCGTTTCGCTTTGGATAGGTGTTTATGATGATCGTGAGCAGACATTGCGTTACGTGGATGCCGGGCATGGTCACTGGATGATCAAGCGCAAAGGCGACTCGGCCTCGAGGGCGCCGCGCCCCGGCGGCATGCTCGTTGGGATCGATCCTGAATATACGTACGAAACACAAACACTGAACCTCGAGCCCGGTGATCGCATCATTCTCTACAGCGATGGCGTCGTCGAGCCCACAGACGCTTCAGGCGAGGATTTCGGGGTCGATCGGCTGCTGTCAGCGATCGCCGAATCCCGCTCGCCGACCGAAGACGTTGCCCAAGCACTCGCGTCACTGCAAGCGTTCCTGGATGAAATCGCGCTGGCGGACGACACGACGCTAGCCTCAATAGAAGTACAGCCGCCGGCGCAAGCTGCTGGCGACTGACGGTCGCTCGCTTAGCCCTTGTTGCGATATTACCGGCTTCCGCCCACCATACGCCGATGTTACATATCCGTTACGAAGTGATCTGCGATCCGACCCTATAAATAAGAGGACCGTAGAGATGGCCCGGGTAGCGTTCACCTCGGCGTTATCTCTAGGAAACGAACGGCCAAAAACCCTCGGAGCATCAACGTGGCACGTGGTTCCGTTCTTGTTGTGGAAGATGATCAGGCGATCCGCCGGGGCCTCGTCGATGCGCTGTCGTTTGCTGGCTACTCGGTGACCGAATCTCCAGATGGATCAGACGCGGTTCAGTTGGCGCTGGAAATGCCGATCGATCTCGTGCTGCTGGACGTGATGCTGCCAGGCGTTGACGGGTTCACGATTCTAGAGCAGCTGCGTCAATCCAAGCCGACGTTGCCGGTGATTATGGTGACAGCGCGCGGTGCGGAAGACGATCGAGTACACGGCCTCAAGGGCGGCGCGGACGATTACGTTGTCAAGCCGTTCAGCGCCAAAGAGCTCCTCGCGCGCGTGGAGGCGGTCATGCGCCGCTCACCGGAGCGCCCATCTGATGTCATAGCACTGCGCGCTGAGGGGACAAGCATCGATTTGCAACGACAGGAGATACACTTTGCCGACGGAACGCGCCGTGAGCTTTCTGAACGTGAGACGTCGATCCTGCGATATCTTGCAGCAAGCCGGGGCCGTGCGATCGATCGTGACGAACTGCTCCATCGCGTGTGGGGACTGAATCCCCGTGGCATCCAAACGCGCACGGTTGATATGCACATCGCGCGATTGCGAGAAAAACTTTCCGACGGAATCAACCAGAGCCAGATCATCCTCACCGTGCGATCCAAGGGATACATGCTCGCTGATTTCGTAGAGGCACAGACGTCGTGAGCAAGTCCCCCAGATCATGGTGGCTATTGTTCAGCGCGGGAGTGTTTCTCGTGTTGCTCGCCCTATCTTGGGTCAGCGTTGTCGTGCTTCAGCTAGAGCACCGTGAGCTTGTCGCCCGAGCCGATGCCAATCACCAGGAATCGCTCCGTCTGGCGTTGTGGCGCATGGATTCGTGGCTGGCGCCCCAACTGGCTCGCGAGTCGGTTCGGCCGTACTTTGAATATGAATCGTTCTATCGCCCTCAACTCACGCCCTTGCCTGGGCAGCCGTCGCTCGAGATGAACGAACTGAAGGCGCCATCACCTCTACTTACCTTTGGCGATGATATTTTCACGCTGCACTTTCAGCGTTCACGCGACGGCATCGCAACCTCACCGCAGGTGCCGCAAAATACAGACTTGAATCTCGCTGCGTATGAGAATCTGCCAGCATCAACGATCGAACCGAAACGCAAACTGCTTGCCCAAGTCCAAGAGTTGCTGCGTGATGAATCCGTCGATCGGCAGGTCGCAAGCGGTGAAACACGTTTCGAGGAAGTCGCTCCCGGGGTGGCGACGATGGATTCCTCCGCACCGCAAGAGTTTGCCCAGATTGATGAGTACGATCAAGTCACAAAGTCCTCGCGTGAACTGGCGAGGCGCGCACAGAGTTCGAACATCGCCCAGCAGGGGATCGTCTCGTCCGCCCTTGGAGGAGCGCAGGATAAAAAGGCGGACGGTGCTCAGCCGCAAATAGGCCCGCTCGTGCCGGTGTGGTTTGATGACGATCGGTCCGACGATCCGCAGCTCATGTTCGTAAGACGGTGTCGCGTCGACGGTCAAGAATTCTACCAGGGGATTCTTACCGATTGGCCAAAACTTCGACGATCGTTACTCGATCAGATCACTGATCTGTTCCCTTTGGCGGATCTGACGCCTGTGCCAGCCGAGCAAGCCCGGCGTGATCCAACCGGTCAACTTTTGGCGACGATTCCTGTTTCGCTCGTGACACCCACGCCGGTTCTTGGCCCAACGGCGCTGATCACACCTGCACGAATGACGCTTTCCCTGACTTGGTTAGCCATCGGTGTTGCGGTTACTGCCGCTGCTCGTTCGTTGCGCGCATCAAACGCGTTCGCCCAGCGACGGGCGCGATTTGCCTCGACCGTGACGCATGAGCTGCGCACACCTCTGACGACCTTTTGCATGTACTCGGAGATGTTGGCGGACGGCATGGTGGACGACCCAGCCAAACGACAGCAGTATCTCAACACGCTGCGTGATGAATCGAGTCGGCTTGCGGCGCTTGTCGAGAATGTTCTGACCTATGCGCGGGTCGAGGAGGGGCGCCGCCCGGCTCAACCGTCCCAAGTAACGCTTGGTGAACTGATCGATCGACTGACACCTCAGTTGCGCCGGCGCGCCGACACCGATGAAGTGCAACTGCAGATTTGTGTTGACGCGGCGCGAGAAACTCCATTGTGTGTGGACGTGGACGCCATCGGGCAGATTCTCCAGAACCTTGTGGACAATGCCTGCAAGTATGGAGTCGATGCGAAGAAACGTGAGATCACGCTGACGACCGGCATCGACAAGAAGCGGCTGACCTTGACGGTGCGCGACCACGGGCCGGGTGTGCCCCCGTCTGTTGCCCAGTCAATCTTCGCGCCGTTTGAGCGGGGTGAGCGTGACGCAGGTGATGCAATTTCCGGAGTGGGGCTTGGGTTGGCCCTTTCACGCGGCTTGGCCGGCGAACTTGGCGGTGATCTCATGTTGGAGCCGGCTACTCCAGGCGGCGGCGCTTGCTTCAACCTGTCGATTCCGTTGTAACGCTAGCTGTTGCACGTTCTCCATCCGGTCTGCACGAGCGACAAGCCGCTTGCCCATGGTTGACGGACCCTCCATCGAATGAGCTATCCGTCTGATCCCGTATTGAGAAAAACGACTCCCGTCCCCGTTTTTGTCAATTTGGGGGCCACAGGCATGCGGCGCCGCGCACTCCGCTGGAATCCCCGTACATCGCCTTGACGAGCCGTGTCGCGACGGTGTCGGAAAAAACGTACTCCTTCCAAATCTGACGCACGTTCCTGTACAGCCGATCGATCTGCGATACGCCGCCGCCCAGAACGATTACCTCCGGGTCGAGCACGTTGATGATCGATGCCAAACTGCGAGCGAGGCGATCCTCGTAGCGCGACAAAACCATCTCGGCCGATTCGTCGCCCTCTTGAACTTTTTGGGCGATCTCACTTGCGGATCGTTTTTCTCCCGTCGTTGCAGAGTAGTCCCGCTCTAATCCCGGGCCGGAGAGGAAGGTTTCGATACACCCGTGCTGACCGCAGTAACACGCCGGACCGCGCCGCTCCTGTTCATCAGTCCAGGGCAGCGGGTTGTGCCCCCATTCACCAGCGATCGCGTTGCAGCCGCTGACGAGCTTGCCATCAATCACGATCGCGCCCCCGACCCCCGTGCCGAGAATGACGCCGAAGACAACCGTATCGCCGGCCGCAGCGCCGTCCGTCGCTTCGGAAAGAGCAAAGCAGTTCGCATCGTTTTCCAATCGAACCGGTCGCCCAAGCGATTCAGCCAAATCACGATCGAGCGGCTGGCCGATCAGGCAAGCCGAATTAGAATTCTTGATCAAGCCGGTCGTGGGCGAGATCGCCCCAGGCGTGCCGACGCCGATTGAACCCTCCGCGCCGGCAGCGTCGTCGATCTGTCTCACCAGGTCCGTAATCGCGCGAATCGTCGTCGGATAGTCGTTTTTGGGTGTGGGGATTCGCAGCCGAGTGATTTCCCGACCGGTTCGATCCAACGCCACCGCCTCAATCTTCGTGCCGCCCAGATCGATTCCGATTCGCATCGCCCCAGGGTACCGCGCATTGAGCATGACCAGCCGTCAAGAGGCTGCAAGAATGCCGATAATTTCACCCTTTGGAGCTTGAATCTAGGGTTCATCCGCATGGCGAGGAATATTTCTTTCGGCATAGGCAGTTGACCCGAAGGAATCAGTGTCCGATGATTGAGATAGATATGTTTCTACGCCTCGTGGCCATCTTGGGATTGCTCATTCAGCCGTTGACGGTTGTCGTAGGGCTCAACGGAGCTCCCTGCGATCAGCGCGACACAATCGCGGCCGTTGCGATTGAGATGCAAGACTGTGGATGCTGCGAGATGGCCACAAGCTGCCAGCCCGATCAGCCGATGGCGTGCGGTTGCATGGAAAGCAACGAGCCTGTTGCGCCTCCGCCAACCGCGCCTCGTAATAACACATCAAAGACGATCGCTCTGCCAGCCCTGCTAACTGCCGCGATAACCGTTGATGTTCCTACGGCATCTTCTGTGACCGTTTTCGGTCGGTCGACCCTTTCCTACCGGTCACACACCCACAAACAAGCCACGCTGTGCGTCTGGCGGACCTAGTTAGCCCAAATCTCCTAGAGATTCTGCGCGCTGAGCGTGTTAGCACAAGCTGACCGCACGGTTGCACAAGCTATCAAAGCCATGACGTACAGGAGTCTTACATGCTGCGTCTGCGCATGGGCGCCGCCCTGGCCGGTCTCACGGTCGGCGGGCTGCTCCAAGGGTGCGTTTCGCCCCTGAATCAACTTGAGTCGGATGTTCAAGTCGAGCGATCGATACGGGCCCAATGGCGTGTTGCCGATGGACCTCGACATGACATGCAAGCGTCGTACCTCGACGCGGGGAACGCTGAGCTGATCCTTACACCGGACAGCCCGCTTGCGGATTATTTGCGCTATGCGTTTGAACATAGCCCCGATCTCGACGCGGCATTTTTTCGCTGGCGCGCTGCTTTGGAACGCGTGCCGCAGGTGAAATCGCTTCCCGATCCACGGTTGGCGTACGGATTCTTCGCAACCGAGGTTCAGACGCGCACAGGACCGCAACAACATCGAGTTTCGTTGGCTCAGACGTTTCCGTGGTTCGGCAAGCTTGACTTGAAAGGCGATGTCGCCGCTGAGGCTGCCAACGTCGAGTTCCAACGCTTCCAAGGCGCGATCCTGCAACTGGCATGGCGTGTCAAACAGGCGTATTACGAACTGTACTACCTGCGCGGTGCAGTCGACTTGACGCGCGAGAACGTGCAGCTCCTTGCACAGTTTGAGCAGATCGCACGCGCGAAGTATCGCGTCGCTGCGGCATCGCATCCCGACGTCATTCGTGTACAGGTTGAACTGGGGAAGCTCGAAGATCGACTTCAACAGCTTGAGGACTTGCGCCGCCCGTTATCCGCGCAACTCAACGCCGCGTTGAATCGCCCGAGCGATGCGCCTGTGCCTTGGCCTGACTCGATCGACGGGCCGAGGGCGGCTTTGGATGATGATGCCCTTCGTTCTTCGCTTCGTGAGCACAATCCACAACTCGAGGCGCTCTTGCGCGAGGTCGAGCAACACCGGCGCGCCAGTGCGCTGGCCCACAAAGCCGGGCTACCCGACATTACGCTCAGCATCGATTACCTGGTAACCGGTGACGCGATTGATCCTTCCATCGGTGGCAGCGGGGACGATCCGGTAATCGCCGGCGTCTCGCTGAACCTTCCAGTGTGGTCGGGCAAATACGAGGCTGGCGTTCGAGAAGCGATCAAACGGCGACTCGCTGCCGCTTCTCAGCGCTCCGAGCAAGAGAATCGACTGCTCGCCGAACTGGAGCTCGCGATGTACGACTACCGTGACGCGCAGCGCAAGATCACGCTCTACCGAGACACGTTGATTCCCAGGCAAACCGAGGCGCTCACGACGGCTATTCGCAGTTACGAGACCGCTTCCATGAGCTTCCTGGATCTGCTTGATCTGGAGCGCGTGTTGTTAGAGCTACAACTATCGCAACGTCGAGCCGATGCCAACGCCGCCATTGCCTTGGCCAAAATCGAGATGTTCATCGGCGGTCGCGTCGAGCAATCAACCAACGACGTTGATAAGTCGGAGGACGG
>CBDUST010000036.1:0-23501 GCA_965369945.1 uncultured bacterium
CTAGTCAAGAGCATGAGCAGATCGGCGGGATCAGCCGTTCACGAGTTGTTTGTTGCGGTCGGAGACGGCTCGGGCAGGGGTTGCGAGACACGTTGTGGTCGGATCAGCCGGACTTCGCCGTCGTCGGTGCGCCGGGCGGCGCCGAGTTCCAGAAGAACTTCCAGCGCTGCTTCCTGTTCAGCCTGTTTCTTGGACGGCCCCCAGCAGGATTTGAATCGTCGAGCGCCGATTTCCACGCATACTTCAAAGCACTTGGCGTGGTCCGGCCCCTTTTCGTCCAGCACGATGTACTGCGGCGTTTGATCAAGCATCTGCTGGGCGGTCTGCTGAAGCACCGATTTGAAGTTGTATTGATGTCCGGATTGGGCCGCGTAGTCGATCGCCGACTCCAAGTGCTCGAGAATGAATCGGCGGGCAACCTTGAGTCCGCCATCCAGGAACAGCGCACCGATCAGCGACTCGTACACGGCCGCCAATACGGATCGAGGCAGCGCCGCCCGGTCGGACATTCCCTTACCCAGCCGAAGCAATTCGTCCAACCGAAGCTCATCAGCGACGAGCGCGCAGGTTCGGCGGCTGACCACGGTGGACTTGATCTTGGTGAGCTCGCCTTCGAGCAGGTCGTCGAATTTGTCAAACAAGTGTCCGCAGACCACCATCCCCAATACCGCGTCGCCAAGGAACTCCAGGCGCTCATTACTTTCCAGGCGCGAGTCGGCCAGCGAGGCGTGGGTGAGCGACTGCTTCAGCAAGGCTTTGTCTTTGAATTGGTGCCCGAGCAGTTGCTCGACTTTGCGAATTTCTTGTTGGTCCATGAATCCCGCCGTGCATCAGGTGCAACATCGGGCCGTGTCCGTTGTGGACGAGCGGCCTCTTGGAACCAGTCATTGGCTCTGGGCGGGCTTTATGGTCGCCGGCACTCAATGGCAGGCGGCCGCAAAACCGGTCCAGCGGAGCTCACACAGCTCCTTGATCTCGATCATACCTTAGGATCATCGGCTACCGCCAGGGCGCATCTCAGTTTGGCTTGGCAACTTTTTGTCGCCTCAGCAGCCCAGCGAGGCTCTGGAGACGGTTTAGGTGGATCATCATGCGTATCTAGGCCACGGGAGAGAACCGACGGTAGCCGCGAAAGCGACACAGTGCTAAGCTAGCTGGTCTTGGGCTGGATTGGTTTGACCGAGCCCAAGGCCGACCCCGGCAACGAGACGAGTTGGAGCGCTCATGCATTATCCGCGACGAGTCAGCAAGATCAAACGCAAGCGGCTGTTCGGCTTTCGGGCCCGCATGAAGACGCGGCTCGGGCGAAAGCTCATCAATCGCAAGCGCCGGATGGGTCGCTCGGTAACGCCGGTCTGAGACTGGGCCACTCGGCAGCCCCTGGACAATCTAGACAATCATGGCGATTTGCCAATCTCAGATGCCAACTGGGCCGCGATCTCATCGGGGCTGCCTGTCGTCGCCTGAACAATGAGATCGGCCAATCTGCGGTAGATGGGCTCCCGGGCCCCAAGAACCGCCTCCAATTCGTTGATCGACCCAGCTCGGGTGAGTGCTGGACGGTCGCCGAGATTGCCTTCAAGGCGTCGCCTCAGTTCATTGACCTCGCACCGAAGGTAGATCAAACGGACCCGCCCGGCCTTTTGCTCTTCCTGAAGGTACTGCTGGGCTGCGCCGATTATTGGTGTTCCACCGCCAAGGGCTACAACCTGCCCATCCTTCTCCAACGTCCTATTCAGTTGCTCGACCTCGGCCGTGCGCCAGGCGCCTTCGCCGTACGCCGCCCAAACTTCATGCACCGAATCCTGAGCGAATGTCTCGAGCACACGGGCATCCAGTTCGACGAACGGCCGCTTCAGAATATCCGCAAGTCGTTGTCCTACCGAAGACTTACCGCAGCCGCGAGGTCCCATCAATAGCGTATTCATGTCAACCATTTATCCAACGTGATGGCTCGAAAACTACCGGCACTTGCCCACTCAAAGCAACGTCCCCAGTCTGGCGTACCTGACCATGTTCACATGGCCGGGGCACCTCGAACACACTCCCGCGGGAAAATTTTCAGTCGAATCAGCGAAGCTTGCGCTTGTGCTGCGTGCAACACCTCGCGATGATATCAGCACATTATGGTGAGGGCAGAACATGGCGAAGGTAGAAAGAATAAAGGTCGTTCATCGCGCCGGAAGTTATCCTGCCGACCTACTACCTCGTCGAGTGGTTTTCAGTGTTTCCGAAGCGCGGCGCGCCCTGCCGTATGTCGCTCGGACCGTCGCCGATATCTGTGAGGGGTATAAGACTGCCCAGCAGTGTAGAGCCTCGCTCATTCAGCGACCTGACGCCGCGCAGATGGAAAGGCTCGTGCACAAGCGCGACGGTGCCCTGCATCAATTGAACCGCGCTATTGATGAGTGCAACGCTGTGGGAGCGGAGGTCACCGATATCTCCACAGGCGCTATTCGGTTCGACGCGAGAATCAACGGACGACCGGTGAGCTTGTTGTGGCGCATCGGCGAACCAACCACCGGGAACTGGGTCGATCTGTCCGACTGATCGCCGATCGGTCAACTCGCACGGTTCGGGTCGACCGCAAGGCCGAATCGTGGTCGGTCGTAGTGTTTTGTCTCAGGCCGCGCGGCGGACAAGCCCACTGCCAAGATATCGGCGCAGGCAATCTTGGTCTTCATCGCTGCGGAAGTTGGTAAAGCGCAAGGCCATGCGCCGAGGCCCCGGGTCGTCCATCGCATCGTTGACCCAGACAACGTCGGCTGAAACGGACACGGTCGAGGTGGCTCCGGGCAATGTAAGATCAACGGCGATCGAGTCGCCAGGTTCAAGCGCCTGATCCAACTCAATCCGAGCACCCCGTTCGGAAATATCGTAAGCGTGACCCGCTATTTCCTCAGTGGCATCATCGGCCAGTCGCTTGGCCTGAACGGACGTGTACATTGGCATCAGGGTGAACCGCTCGCAGGAGCGACGATCGATTGAACTTGAACTGCTTGGTGCTGACATAATGCTGCTTCCAATGTACACCGCGTCCGGTGCGATGCGAGGACAAATCTGTAGGTTCGGAGTTGGCGAATATCGGCCGTTGGGTCCCGACGCTTGAGCGCGCCATATCAGCCTTCAACGGCACTTTCTTGCGCCGGCCACCACCTCGCGAGCCAAGACTCGCTCAGTCGTCTTGGTTGGCCCATCGCGCCAGCAGCTGCACTCGTGCCCCGTCTATCTTCACATTCAGTCGCCGTTCGATCTCGTTGAGAACCTCGCGGGGCAGGGCCTCGACGAGTCGCTCACCGAGCTCGACCGGCAAGTCACGGATCTCCCCCGTCTCTCGAACGCGAACGTGCGAGTGTTCGTCGGGGTTGGCATCGAAGCGACAACAACCATTGGTCGTGGGAAGCTTCCGAGCCAGACCGACCTTGCAGAGTGCCTCAAGGGTGTTGTACACCGTGGCCAGGCTAAGCCGTCCGTGCTCCTGAGACTTGACCACGCGGTACAGCTCTTCGGCGGTAGGATGGTTCATGCTGGCCTTGAGCGCATCGTAGAGCGCCAGGCGCTGGCAGGTACATCGAAGGCTATGGGTTTCGAACAGATCGCGTGTGCTCAACGTCCTAGTTCCTCCAGACTCCGTATACACTTTCCGCCGAGACGCATCGCTTGATTATTCTCTCGGCCAGAGCGCCGGACCACTTTGTGCAAATCATCGGCATTTGTAGCCCCCAGCTCGGTTTCCTCCCCAGAGTGACGTCAATATGAGAATCCTGCGTGGACCTGAACAAGCACCGATCGATCCACTGAACGGCAAGACCGTCGCGGTGGTTGGATTCGGGAATCAGGGATACGCCCACGCCCTGAATCTGCGTGATTCCGGAGTTGACGTCGTGGTCGGCCTGCGGCCGGAGGCGCCCAGTGCTCAACGTGCAGCGGAGGTCGGCTTCCAAGCCGTGTCGATCCCTGATGCGGTCCGCCGCGCTGCGCTCGTGGTTGTCGCCTTGCCCGATGAAGTTCAGCCGGACGTATATGAACGGGACATTGCGCCGCATCTCGACGACGGCGCGATCGTCGGCTTCCTTCATGGGTTCAACATCCGCTACGACTTTATTCGACCCGCCGCTGGCGTAGGCGTCATCATGGTCGCGCCGAAGGGGCCGGGTGATACCCTCCGACGACTGTACACCGAAGGTAATGGTCTTCCCTGTTTGTTTGCCGTGCATCAGGATTCGCCTGACCGCACCGCAGAATCGATCGGGCTTGCGTGGGCCAACGCAATCGGTTGCGCTCGTTCGGCCATCGTCTTCACCACATTCCGCGACGAGACCGAGACGGACTTGTTTGGCGAGCAAGCCGTCTTGTGCGGTGGTATGAGCCAACTCATGGTAGCTGCGTTCGAAACACTTGTCGAAGCTGGGTATCAGCCGGAGCTGGCGTACCTGGAGTGCTGCCACGAGATGAAGCAGGTTGCCGATCTTGTGTATCAGCGCGGTTTGGCCGGTATGTACGAGGCGATCAGCAACACCGCGGAATTTGGAGCGTATCGCGCCGGCCCGTTGCTCGTGGATGAGCAAGTAAGGGCGCGGATGCGTCAACTGCTCGCTGAAGTGAAGGATGGTGCGTTCGCCCAAGCGATGCGAGATGATTACGCCGAGGGATTTGCTTGGTTTATGAAGCAGCGCGAAGCCGCAAGCGGTGCGCCGATCGAATCAGCAGGCAAGGCGGTGCGAGACCTCATGCCTTGGCTCGCTGAATCAACAGAAGCGACGCCGTCTGAGCCGAAGAAGTCCTGAGCGATCGCCGTGACGATTCTTGACGCCATCATCCTCGGACTTATTGAAGGGATCACCGAGTATTTGCCCATCAGTTCGACGGGTCATCTCATTTTGACGACAACCCTGCTCGGGCTCGATGAGCCAAACAACAAGTCGGCGGTGAACGCGTTCCTCATTGTGATCCAGGGCGGCGCGATCCTCGCCGTCCTGGGTTTGTACCGAGCGCGCGTCCTTCAGATGATTCGCGGCTTGTTGGGCAAGGATCGAGTCGGGCGTCGATTGCTCGTGAATCTCGTTGTCGCCTTCCTCCCAGCGGCGATACTCGGGCCGTTACTCGACGACACAATCGAGCGATATCTATTCAAGACGGTTCCGGTGATTGCTGCGCTTGCGCTGGGGGGCGTCGTGATGATTCTTCTGGGCCCTTGGCAACGACGGTTCCTTGACGGCAGCGAGCAAGGCAAGAACAGTCGTTCGCACAAGTTCGTCCATATCGAGCAGCTGACTTGGCGGATGGCGCTGATCATCGGGCTGCTGCAATGTGTAGCAATGTGGCCGGGCACGAGTCGATCGATGATCACGATCGTCGGCGGAATGCTCATAGGTATGCGGCCCAAACAAGCGGCTGAGTTTAGTTTTCTCTTGGCGCTACCGACGCTCGGCGGAGCTTGCGTTTACAAAGGCCTAGGTAACTTCCTCGGGGACGGGCCGAATATGTTCGCGGTGCTCGGCGCGACTGAGCTTGTCATTGGAATCATCGTCGCCACGTTTGCCGCTGCCCTGGCTGTCAAATGGCTCGTGAGCTATTTGGGTCGCCATGGCGTCGCGGCGTTCGGGTGGTATCGGCTCATTCTGAGCGGAGTTTTCGTGATTATGATCTGGCGCGGGTGGGTTGAAATATCACCTGGCGGCGATTCTCCATCTGATCAAGTAGAACAGACGAACGCAACTCACGTTGATTGAGCACTTTGCACGCCGCTATTTTTTCCTGGCAGATTCGACCTGCGCCATCAAATCGCAGTAACTCGGGGCCACCATCTCACCCATCACCGGCCCGAAGACTTCGCGCAGATGATTGACGGCAAGATGGCACTCCTTGACGTCACGATTCTTGGAGACGATCGCTTCAAACTCGATGAACTTGCCTAGCTCATCAACTTCATCAAGGTGAATTCGCACGTTGTCGATCATCCACAGCTCGCGTTTCTTGACAACGACCAGCCATTGGCGCAGCGTCTTGGTCCCCCACCGTCGCCTGGCCTGCTCGTCCGTCAGAATGTTGTAGTTGGACATCCTCGGCTTCACCGAATCATTGCGGTGATAGTAGATCCACTCGATCGGCTCGCCCGGCGCTTCTCGTTTCTTGAGTCGGCCATCAGTCAGTTTGTAGTACGTGTCGGTTTGTTGAAGAGTCCCGATATGATGTGCGCCGAACACCTTGCACTGCTGGCGGGCGGCGGCTGGATCACGAAGCTCAGCTTTGAATTCGATGTTCTGCATCGGCGGACTCGAATCCTACTCAGAATTGGCCACAAGTCTCTCGGTGATCACAGCTCATCGCAAGGCTTCCAGGAGTCTAGCCTCATCCCACGTCTCAATACCAAGCTTCTTGGCCTTATCCAATTTCGACCCTGCATTTTCGCCGGCGATGACGAGACTTGTCTTGGCCGAGACCGAGCCGGAGACCTTCGCGCCCAGCGATTCGAGCTGTTCGGCGAGTTCCGGGCGCGTGAAGTTCTGCAAAGTTCCGGTCAGTACGATCGTCTTATTCGCAAAGACCGAATCAACGCTTGATTCGGAAGTTCCTGGAGTCGCGCTGCGCAAGCCGACGCCGACGCTATCCAAACGTCGAAACATCTCGCGGCCAGGCTTGGAATGGAGGTATGCATGGAGGATCGACGCGGTGATATCGCCGAAGTCTGGTAGGGCCTTGATCTGATCTTCCGTAGCGGCGAGTAGTGCATCGGCGTCGGCAAAATGGCGCGCCAGCGTCTTCGCAGCGGACGATCCGATTTGGGGAATGCCGATTCCTGCTAGTACGCGCGCCAGACCACGACTCTTAGCCGCATCGATCGCCTCAATGAGATTGTCCGCGGACGTTTCGCCCATTCGTTCAAGTTCCAAGAGCGCTTTGCGCTTCAACCTGAATATGTCGGCAAAATGTGTCACGAGTCCAGCGTCGACAAGTTGATCGACAAGCTTCTCACCTAAGCCGTCTATATCCATCTGACCGCGACCAACAAACCATTTCAGCTTCTCACGGAACTGCGCAGGACATTCCGGGTTAACGCAGTACAGTTTCGGCCCCTCTTGCTCCACCGCGCCGCTACAATCCGGGCACTTCCTTGGAGCGACGATGCGTTTTTCCTTACCGCTGCGTTTCTCCGTCACCGGCCGAACGACCTGTGGAATAATTTCGCCCGCTTTTTCAACAACGACGGTATCGCCGAGACGAATGTCTTTACGCCGAATCTCCTCGATGTTGTGGAGCGTGGCGTGCTGCACGGTCGTTCCGGCAAGGAAGATCGGCTCCATTGTCGCGCGAGGCGTGAGCGTTCCGTTCTTTCCAACTTGCCAATCGACTTTTTTGAGAACGGTCATCCCCTGTTCGGCCGGATACTTGAATGCAATGCACCATCGCGGCGCCTTGCTCGTTGCGCCGAGCTGTTCCTGTTGATCGAATCGATCGACTCGTACGACCATCCCATCCACGCCGTACCCCAGATCGTTTCGCAGATCACGGAATTGCTCGATCGTCCCAACTACGTCGTCAATCGTTTCGCTGACGCTGACGTGCCCACTCACTGGAATCCCCAACGCCTTGATCCGATCGAGAAAGGCGACATACGTTTCGGCTTCGTCCATTCCAACGACTTCCCCTCGACCGTGGGCAACGAAACTTAGTCGTCGCTGGGCCACTACAGCGGGGTCGAGGCTCTTGAGTGTGCCCGAAGTCGCATTGCGCGCGTTAGCGAACAACGCATCGCCATCATTCTCTCGCTTCGCATTAATCCGCTCAAACTCAGCGTTGGGAATGAATATCTCGCCGCGCACCTCTAACGTCGGCGGAGGGGCGTGTTGCGACTCCAAACGCAGTGGAATAGGACGAACGGCCCGTACCTGTGCGGTGATATCGTCGCCACGTTCACCATCGCCGCGCGTCACAGCCAATGTCAACTCACCATGCTCATATCGCAAACTGACAGCCACGCCGTCGATTTTCGGATCGCACACATACCTCGGCTCGTCACCATCGATACCCTTCACTACGCGCTCGTGCCAAGCGCGCAGATCATCCAGATCGTAGGTATTGTCGATCGACATCATCGGCACACGATGCTGCACACTTACGAAGCCGTCGATTGGTTCGCCCCCGATGCGCTGTGACGGACTGTTGGCATCGAACAGCTCCGGATGCGCCGTCTCCAGCTCGATCAGCTCGCGCAGTAGCTTGTCGTACTCCGAGTCGGGCATGACCGGAGCGTCTTGGACGTAGTAGGCGCGATTGGCCTGGTCGAGCAGGTCGCGAAGTTCGTCGATCCGCTTCTTGTCCGATGCTTTGGACATCTTGTGCCGTAGGTTGAGTTCGTCTACTGACTGGGAATGACGTTCAGCGTGTAATACGCCTCGCGATGAAGTAGCGCTTCACCTTCAGCGCTTCGCAGGCCGGGCAATGTTAGCTCGTGAACATAACCGGTTCGCAGACCGTTGATCGTCAATCGCACCGCAAGCCCATCCTCGGAAACCGCAGCGGAACCGATCGAAAGCATTTCACGATTGATCTCCGGCGAGCCGTACTCCGCGTGCCGTTCATACGTGAAGCTGGTCATCGTGTAGCTCGCTGGATCACCGGCCGTCGTCGGATCGACGGGCTTGGTGAACGTCAACTCAAAACCACCCGGCTGCGCACGCATCTCGTGAATCTCAAAGGGCAAAACGCCGGTATAGACCACTCGCTGCACGCCCCATGGCCGCCGCCCCAGGCTCCCCCACCCACGGTTGGTCATGCCCACGAACATGCTTCCATCGGGCGCGAAACACATTCGCGTCACGCCGCAATCCAATCCACTACGAAACGGGAAGCACGCGCCTTGATACACGCCGTCGATTCGTTCCAGAAACACCCGCATCAGTGTGGCGTTGGTTTGGTCACCCACGAAAAGCTGGTCTTCAAACGGTCCGAATTTTCCAGCGGTGCTATCCAGCAGGATGTCACTGGCGCTTTGGCCCATGCGACCGTAAGGGAACCACACCGCCGGTGCTTTGAAATCGACTTCACCACGCGGCGGATCGAACTCCGTCTGCTCGTACCACTGGTTGGAGCGCGGGTGACCGTGCCAATCGCCGAAATCCAAGTGCGAAAGCTTGTTCGTTCCCACCCAATCACCCTGGTTGTCGGTATAGAACATGTCGCCGGCTGCGTTCGCGCCCAACCCACACGGCGAGCGCATGCCTCCACACACGGGAATCAGTGAACCGTCATCGTTGACAATCATCGCCCAGCCGCGCCACGGGACGGTCGACTTGCCTAGCGAGCCGCAGAAACCAAGATTCAGCGTGACCCAGGTGCGGCCTTGTCCATCGTACTTCGGTCCAAACGCGAATTCGTGATAGTTTCCGCTTATGCCCCACTGATCGCTGATGGTTTCAAATCGATCAGCTCGGTCGTCGCCGTTAGTATCGGTAAGTCGTGTCAATTCGCCTCGCTGCACCACATAAAGCGCGCCGTCGCGCCAAGCTGCGCCCAACGGCTCGTGCAAACCGAACGCGAATCGCTTGAATGTCGCATCAAAGGGCGGGTCGTCGTAGGCGCCTTCGATGATCCACACTTCACCGCGCCGTGTGGTGATGATCGGTCGGCCGTCGGCCATGACGTCGATCCCCCCAACTTCCAGCACAATATCCTTCGGCTCGATGATGCTCAGCAATTGATAGTGTTTCGCTTCCGGCGAATTGGGAAAATCCAATTCGAGTTGGTAACCGAGCAGCGCATCGATCCGGTGATCGGTGACCGGCTTCATCTGGAAATCCCAGCCGCCCACGCCTTGGGTCACTTTGGCAAGAAGCGTGTTGCGACCGGCTTGGATATTCAGCGTGATGAGATGATCTTGGAGATTCATCCCTCGATAACGGTCCGCGTCGATCACCAGGGCGCCGTTGAGCCACAGTTTCAGCCCATCGTCACTGCCGAAGTTGCAGTCGAGTTTGGTCTTGCTGGGTGAAGTAAACTCGCGATACAGGTAGGCGACGCCTTCATAGTGGCGATTCTCGTTGCCGAACTGTTTGAGATTGATCGGATCCCAATCGGTAAAGCTGGCGGATTTCCACTTTACGGTCTCGCTGTTCCTACCTGTGTATGAGTCCGCTAGATCGATACCCATCTCCGGAGCGTAAACGATGTCGTGACCGGCGCGGTCCGGATTATCAAACGGCCCGACGATATGCCAGGATTCCCAATCTAGCTGCGGTGCGTACTGGGCCATAGTTGCGGCGCGCGTCTTAGCGCGAGTAGCTTTCTTGATGTAATTAAACTGCGGCGCTTGTGCGAACGCGGAGCTGCATATCATCACCGCAAGGGCGAAAGTAACCGATCCCCTCACTGTCGATCCAGACGTGTTCACCAAGTCACCTCCACACTCAACGATGCGGCGCCCGTTTCGTCAAGAACAATTTGTACGATGCCGTCGCTCAATTCTTTACAGCCTTTTGATCCGGGGACCAACTTCATGCCTGCGAAGTTGGCGACAATTCGCCGGCCGGGCGGCCCCTTTAGGTCAATACGATCCACCAGCGCCTGCTGACCGCTCGATGTCGCCGGATGCGGTTGCTGCGACACGGAAACGATCGCCCCATCGTCAGCGATGACGTCGTGGTGGAACGTGGGATACCCATCATCGTCCAAGGAATAGCCTCGAAATCGAACGGCGTCGGTGTCAATACTCTGCGGCCACGATGAAGGCGGTAGCTCAGCGACGAGGAACGTCGGGCCCGGGGGAGCCGACCACACCCGGCCTTGGTCGGGATTCGTCTGCGTTCCGCCTCGACCACCCCACGCGCCTTGGGCGTTGAGAAACCGCCCTTCCCAAACCATCGCCAGTTTGCAGCTATTCGCGTCGAAGGCGCAGTGGACTTGCCCGGGGAACCCACACGCAATCGCCCGCACGCCTACGTCCTGCATAAACGTGCGGAACACAAGCGGCTCATCGGTAACCTCAAGCGTGAAGCTATCCGGATCGGGCAAACCATCGGGCAACGGCAAATGTTCGCCTTGTGAGAGGTAGGCCCACAACGCCGCGATCTGTTGCTCCGAATCCCCGTTGAAGTGTTCGCGAATACCGGATTCACCGCCGAGGAAAAACGTCGGCATGCGCGTGCCGGGTCGCAAGAGCTTCGGATCGTTCAGCCACCGCGCGAAGTATCCGAAGCGAAGTCGTTCGGGCATCGACGCCAGATCGGGTCCCGGAGTACTGGTTGCCTCGTGCCCAGCGATTGCGTGACATTGGATACAGTTGAATCCAGCGGAACCGGCGAGGTGCCGACCGGCAATCGCCAACTGCGCTTCAGGGGACGGCCCGTCGTCGGGAGTCTCGCTTACACCGGACGCTGAGGCGAACAGTCTTTCTAGGCCCTCAACATTCGCTCGGCCGAACTGCGGCATACGCGAACCCATGTATGAACGAGCGGTTCCTCCCTCAGCCAAGACGGCACGCAGCCAATGTGGATTGAGCTTGGCGCCAATGTCGTTCAGATTGGGTGGAAGCCGACCCTCATCACCCATATCGACCTCGCCGCGTGTCGTGAAGTAGCGCGCGATTGCCGGCTCCGGACCGCCCAGCCCGTTCATCGTATGGCACGCTAAGCAGTTCAATCGATCGATCGTTGCTGCTAGCTCATCGTGCGGCACATCGTCGCTTTGGCGATTTGGAATCGTTCGCAGGAACGCGGCAATCGCTTCAACTTGCCTCGGCGTGATCTCGAAGTCGGGAATGCCGGGCGAGGGCGACTGAGACAGGCAGCCGCCAACTGCGTCGGGCCCGAGCGTTGCCTCAGCGATTTGCTCCAACGACGAAGTGTGCAGCGTTGACGGAACGGTCGGTCGGTCCGGCCCCAACGTGTGACAATTCGCACAGCCGTTGCTCGCAAAGACCGTGCGACCGCGCTCAACTCGCTCGGCGTCGAGCGCGAAGCTCAGTGTCGGTTCTTCAGCCGCGCCCCTGTCGCGATCAATCAGGTAAGACGCAAGTGCCTTGGCTTCCAGCTCGGTCAGATTCAGCGACGGCATGCGACCGGCTGGGCGCACCGAAACGGGATCAAGCAAGAACGCGGTCAACTGATCGACGGTCGTCTTTTCTGACAAAGGACCGAGCGGCGTGTACTCCTTCCCGGCGGTGGGCCCCGGCGGTCGGTTCCCGGGGAGCCGTTCGATCGGCTCCAGCGCGCCGTGGCAAGCGAAACAGCCGACAGTATGGAACAGCACCATCCCGGTGTTGACCAAGTCCGCACTCAACTCACCGCTCGACTCAACATTTGGTCCGCCCATCGAAACCAGGAAATGAGTCAGGTCCTCCAACTCCTCTTGATCGAGCTGGCCACTGTGAAACAAGGTCGGCATCATCGACCCGGGCCTGAACGCTTGCGGATCAGCGATCCATTTACGAATCCAGCTCGGTCGCGCTCGTTGGCCGATCTCGCCCAGGATCGGTGCCGGGTTGGATGCAAGCTGTGCTTGTAAAGGCGCGTCGTCGGAGGCGTGGCAGGCAAGACAGTTCAGCTGCTCCACAAGCGCAAGCCCGTGGGATTCCTCGTCGGCGAATACTCCGCTGGCCAGGATCGGTAACGGCAGCGGTACGACCGAGTATTCCGGTTGCCAAACAGCGCGGAACCGCACAGGACCAGTCGCATCACCACTCAAAACGTACGTGAACGTGACCGGTCGAGCGGGGAGATATTGATCGGGCGCCAGAATCGTCCGACCCTGCTGACCGCCGTAATCGGATTCAAGTACTTCGCCGCGACGTTTGATGATCAGCGTGCCGCCGGTCACTTCCGCTCCGATCGCCGCTCGTCGCACAGATCCGCTGTGGAATGTCACGGTGATCTCAGCTTCAAAGGGGCCGGCCGGCAGCCTGGCGTCAAGTGTTTGGCTTACAGATAACCCAAACGCCGCAGTAGCCAATCGGCGACGCACAGTTGTTTGACCGGCTGTGGCGACAAGCTCGATCCCCAATGGAGGCGGTGCGCTATCGTCGAATGCCTCCTGACCAGTGCCGGTGACATGCTCCATTTTCTTCGGCCCGGCCCGGAGAATAAGAACCGCAACGACGATCGTGACGACAAGTGCGCCCGACATCCCCAGCCAGGACAGCAATGATGTGCTCCTTGAACTTCCCGTCATGTCCTAATCCTCAAGTCTCCTTCGACCGGCTCTGGATGACAATGCTTCCCGATCTACGTACCACCGACCAGGCCGCTGACCCAGATGAGCCCTGCGATGATAGCGAGCAGTCCCGCAATGGCTGCCCCAACCATCATCAACAATCGACGTCGCCGGCGTCGATCTCGTGTGGCTCGATAGAACTGGGGCACCTCCAGGGTCATGGAGTACGACAGCATTGCTTCCACAGCCGGCTGGACTGCATCACCGAGCTGCTGGGTCATCGCGGCTTCAGCCAACTGAAGGTGTCGGTCCGTCGCGGTGACCGAGCAGTCCATCGCCCTGGCGACGTCCCGGCGGGGAACGCGATAGACATGCTCAAACACCCAAGCTTCGCGCTGCTGGGCCGTCAACGACACCAACGCCGCAGCAGCGGCCGGCGGCACCGATGGAACCGCAAGGCGACCGGGCTTCAACTCCCGGCTACGCAGCACCGTCAGCCGATCCATATGGGTGTCGTCGAGGCGGCGGAGGTCCGGTTGGGCATCCACAACCGATGCAATGACCCGCGTCGCCGCCATCGGGTTCCCCGTCAGCAGCGTCGCCAGGCGATAAACACGCCGCTCACACGCTTCTCGATCGAGCATCGAAACAGTGTACCGCAGCCACGCAGGACCTCGGGCAACGGCTACGAAACGGCAATTCCTGGAGGTGTCGATGCTCAGACGCTGAAGCAGCATCCCGCTGAGAACCGATACCATGGCTATATGATGATCACAGCCCCACCAAGCAAGAAAAGTACGTACCGCAATTGGCGCGCCGCAACCCTCATCCTCGTTGGCTGCGCATTGGCTGCGCCCACCCTTGCCGATCTGCAGGATGACGTCGGCCAGGCGATCCGGATCGCCGGCTTCGAAAAGGCGATCGTCGCAGTGAGCGTGCGCGAAGCTCAGACCCGCGAGCCGATCGTCTCAATCAACGACCGCGAGTTGATGATCCCGGCGAGCAACATGAAGTTGCTCACAACGGGGACCGCGCTGCATGTGCTGGGGCCGGATTTTGAATTTAAGACCAAGCTGCTGCGCGACGGGGAGCGATTGATCGTCGTGGGTGATGGCGACCCCGCGTTCGGTGACCCCGACTTGTTGGAATTGATGCAGCTGGGCGAGTTTGACGGCCTCGACGTCGAACAGTTCGTCAATCTTTGGGTGGACTCCATCGTCAAGGCTGACATCAAGCACTTCAATGAGATCGTCGTTGACGACCGCATCTTCGACCGCGAGTTTGTTCACCAAGACTGGCCCGTCGATCAGTTGAACCGTCGATACTGCGCCCAAGTTGCCGGGCTAAATTTCCACCGTAACGTATTGCAGTTCTTCCCACGTCACAATCAAGACGCACGGCCGGACATCAAGATCTTCCGCCCCCATGCACCGTGGTTGGAAGTGATCAACCGTGGGACAACCCGACAAGGCCCGTCGGACCGCGATAGCGCGTGGGTGGCTCGCAAACTCGGTACCAACGATCTCACCTTCCACGGGAACATCAAGGGATCGTATAGAGAGCCGGTACCTGTAACGGTACACGACATGCCGTCGTTCTTCGCGCAGTTGCTGGCCGATCGACTTCGAAACGCCGGTGTGGAGGTGAGCCTTAACCGCACCGCCGAGGCGCACGAACCCGCGAGCAACGGTCAGCCGATCGGACCGATGATCACGACGCCGATCAGCACGATTGTTACGCGCTGCAATCGCGACAGCCAGAACCTGTATGCCGAAGCGTTGATCAAGCGTGTCGGCTATACCATGACCAACGAACCGGGTTCGTGGCTCAACGGGGCTGCCATCGTTCGACTCATCTTGCACGAGCGGATCGGCGACCCCAATCTTGCCCGACTGATCGTCGTATCAGACGGATCGGGTTTGAGCCGCAAGAATCGTGTCGCGGCCGCAACGGTCACCGCTTGGCTACAGACTTTCCTCAGCAACGATCGGACCAGTGAGGTATACGTCCAGAGTCTCGCGGTGGGTGGAAAGTCCGGCACGTTGAGGAACCGGTTCAGGAACATTGATCTGCACGGCGCCGTCGTCCACGGCAAGTCCGGCTACATCAAGCATGTCAGTTGCCTCAGCGGATACGTGATCACGCCCGATGGTCGACAACGGTCCTTCAGCATTCTCGTCAACGGCCTGACGGAACCGGACGCGGTCAGCCACGCCAAGAAAATGCAGGAGCGCATCGTTGCAGCCATCGCCTGGGACATGGCTCCCGCAGTCGTCCAGGTCCCAGACGACTAATACACCAACCTCAACGCTGTTGCGACCAACTCGATCGGATGCAGCGATCGTCGCCCCGTGCCGTCGCGAATCTGATGTCGGCAACTAGTTCCCGGTGCGACGATTGTCGCCTGGGGCTCACCGCGTATCGAAGGGAACAGCGACAACTCCCCAATCTGCATCGACAGATCGTAATGATCTGCCGTATACCCAAACGCTCCCGCCATGCCGCAGCAACCTGAGTCGAGCACGCGCATCCGGTCACCGCAAATCCGACCAAGCATCGCCGTCGTTCCGTCCAATCCCCACAGGGCCTTTTGATGACAGTGGCCATGGAGCAACACGTCCTCGCCGCCACGCGATCCTTTGAGCGATGGTCGATTGGGGTGGTGCTCCCACTGAGCTTCGATAAAGTCCTCGATCAATTCGCAGCGATCAGCGATCCGGCGCAGGTCCGCCGGATCAACATCCATCTTCAGGTCCGGCCAATCGTCCTTGATTGCCGAGATACAGCTCGGTTCGCACCCAACGATCGCCTGAACGTCGTGCGTATCCATCAAGCTGAGCAACACTTCCGCCGTGTCTGCACAAACGTCCTGTGCCTCAGTCAGCAATCCATTACTAATCGCCGCGCGACCGCAGCACCCCATCCTGGGCAATATCACGCGATACCCCAGCGCTTGCAGCGTTACGACCGCCGCCCTTCCGATGCGCGGCTCGCTGTACACCGTGAAACAGTCGGGCACGAGAACCACCACCGGTCCATCGGCCTTCGCCTCATCGACAAACCACCGATAGAGCGACCGTTCAAATCGCGGTAAGCTGCGCCGCGATGCGATCCCTAATGCCCGTTTGATCAAATGTGCAGTCGGACCAAACTGCCCCGCTGCGTTCACAAGGGGATGCAGCGCCGATGCGATTCGGCTGATTCGTCGCACATCAGCAAACCGCCGAATGCGCCTTGGTGCGCCTCCCATTGCAGCATAACGTTGCGCAGTGTACTCAGCCTTCAACTTGGCGACATCCACGTTGCTGGGACATTCGGTCTTGCACGCCTTGCACGAAAGACACAAGTCCAACGTCTTGATCGTTTCAGGATCGTTCCACGCAGCCGATCGACCATCTGCCGACAGTTGGCCGCTTATCGCCAAGCGCAGCGCATTACCCCGACCTCTCGTGGCATGACGTTCGTCGCGCAGCGCTTGATATGATGGGCACATCGTTCCACCGACGCGCTGACGACACATGCCCGCGCCGTTGCACATCTCCACGGCCGCCCCAAAACCGTGCTCCCGGTCGTATCGAAAGAACGTATCCACATCAGGAATCTCGATCGTCTCTGCCTCTGGACGAACCCGCAGCGCCTCCGTTATGGGTTCCGGATCGACGATATTGCCTGGGTTCATACGGTTACCCGGATCGAAGATGCACTTGATCGCGCTGAATGCGTCGCAGATCGTTTCCCCGTAGAACCGCCTGAGCAGCGCCGATCGCGCTCGGCCGTCGCCATGTTCGCCCGATAGCGCACCGCCGAACGACTTGACGAGATCCGTAACTTCAACCGCAATCGCCTCCATCGCCTTTACATCGTTCGGATCACGAAGGCAAATCAACGGCCGCATGTGCAAACATCCAACCGAAGCGTGCGCGTAGTAAGCCGCCTCGGTCCCGTTGGATGCAACGATGCGACGAAACTCCCGAACGAACTCCGCTAACCGAGATGGATCGACCGCCGTATCCTCAATGAACGTCAACGGCTTCCGCAGCCCGGGAATCCCGTGCAGCAACGGCTCGCCCGCCTTGCGAAGCTTCCACGCCATCGCCATCGCACTCATTTCAATGTGCTTTACCACACGCCCATCCGGATACTGCGACGCCAACTCGCTGAGCGTCTCGATCAATTGCGATTGATCATCTTCGAAATACTCGACATACAACACCGCCTTGGGCGTCTCGCCGTTGACCGTTGGCAACAGTCCGACATATCGGCTGTATTGCGCATTCTTGCGCGCCAGATCAATAATCAAATTGTCGATCAACTCAACTGCCGCCGGCTCGGTCGTGAGAATCGACCTCAGCGCGCACATCGCTTCGTCGATATCCGTAAAAGCGATGATCGCCAGCCCCTTGAACCTAGGAACATCCACCAGCCGCACCGTTGCGCTGAGTGTGATCCCCAACGTTCCTTCGGCGCCACAAAACAGGTGCGCCAAATTCACTTGGTCGAAGCGACCCGCCTGTGATCGTTCGAGCTGATCCAAGAATAAGTCGAGGTTGTAACCGTTGACGCGCCGCAGCGTCTTGGGGAATCTGCGGCGAATCTCATTCGCTGCCGGCATGACAACCTCAGCAACCTGCCGGGTCAACTTGGCGACGCGATCATCACTTCCTTCCCCAGCACCTTGGTACAAGTCCAACTGCGTTCCGTCTGCGAGCAATATCTCCATCGACTCGACATGCTCGACCGTTCGGCCGTAGAGAATCGAATGCGCTCCAGCCGAGTTGTTTCCGATCATTCCTCCCAGCGTGGCGTGCGTTGATGTCGCCACGTCCGGGCCGAACATCAAGCCATGTGTTGACGCTTGGCGGTTCAGTTCATCGAGTACGACGCCCGGCTGAACCGTGGCAGTAGGACGTTCCGGATCGATTCGCACGATTCGGTCGCAGTGTCGCGAAAGATCGAGCACCACCGCTCGGTTGACCGTCTGCCCGGCAAGTGATGCGCCGCTGCCGCGAGGAAGGATCGGAAGATTACGCCCTGCGCAGAAATCAACGAACGCTCTCACATCATCCATGTGCTGCGGCACAACAACGCCGATCGGCTCGACCTGATAAATGCTGGCGTCGGTCGAATACAGCATCCGATCGTGATGCGTAAATCGCACTTCGCCATCGAGCAAATCCGCCAACTCGCGCGCAATCGCAGCGCGGTCCGCGAGGTCGCTCGGCGCAGCGTGCGGTGACGAAACGACTTCCAGCCGAAGATCCGACATACGTTGTTCACGCGATCCGAATCAATCCTCGCCTTGCACTGCCTCGATGGCCTCGGTGATATCTTGCTTCATTGTCTGGACATAGTCGGAAATACCACCGACGTGATACGCCTGAACTACCCCATCAGCACGGATGATTACCGTTGTGGGAATCCCCGATACGCCATACGCGGTCGCCGTTTGGTCTGAATAGTCCATCGCGATCGGCACGGTGAACCCTTGCTTCTTCCAAAACGCCGTTGCGGAGACGCGGCGAGCATCCGGCGTGTCTTGATCCGGGTCACGTATCTCCCACACATTCACTGCGAGAATCTGTACCGGCAGATCTTCCTGACGGCTCCATTTTGCGACATCGTGCAGCGATGGCAGAACGGCTCGGCACGGCCCGCACCACGTTGCCCAGAAGTCCAGCACAACCACTTGGCCGCGCAGTTTCTCCAGATCCATCACCTGTCCGTCCGCAGTCTCCAATGTGAATAACGGTGCAGGTTTGCCGACCAGTACGCCACCTCCGCCACCACCACCACCGATCGGACCCGCCGGCGCTTCCGGGGGCGGTGGCAATAGTGTCGCGATCATGTCCACGCGCTGTCTCGGGCCGGGATCGAATTTCAGCACCGAATCACCCAACGGCTTGTCGAATACCTCGTATTCGTATGAGTAAACGGTCGTAGTCTTTGTGCCCGGCTGAACAAAAGCACCGCCGGTAATTTCGTGCTCGATCGACTGTATGAGTTTCGTCTTGGGATCAACATCGATGCGCATCGAAGCATTGGGGCTCGAAAAGATGATGCGTCGAAGTTTCTTGCCTTCGACTTCTACGTCCTGGACCGAGGTCGGGACGATCGAATCCGACATCGGGTGGAGCTGCATGTAGACGTCTTCAATGTCTGCCTCACCCCACAACAATCCAAGATGTGGAAAGGGAATGTCCAGGAAGTTCAGCAGGAACGTCCAATACGGATTGTCTTCATATTCCTCGGTGTAGTAGGAGTGGTCGGTTTCGTCATGGATCGCTGTGAATTGACCATCTTTGAAGTAACTCGTAAAGCCGCGCAGTTTGACGATGCCTGCCCCACCGCGCGAATAGGTGAACTCCGCTTTGACCTCGTCGACATCGGAGGAGAGCTCGCCCTCGACCAGCTTCAATTTCATCGTGGTCTTGACCGTCAACGCCGGGCGGTTGCGGTAGGAAGAGACGAGCTGTTTGAATTCCTTTGCGGCCGCCGGATCAGCTTCGAACGTTCCGTCGCTCTGGGCGTAGCTCGCCGCGCCGCTCACCAATACGACTGTTGCGATCACCAGTACGTTGCTCAGTTGAATCTTCATGGTCTTAGGTCTCCAACAGGCCTGCGGTCCCAAATCGCCTGCTCTGGATCATATCGCTCATGAACCGCCGGCATCACCCCAACCGCCAAAATGATCGCAGGCCCGCGTGTGATTCTTGGAATGTTGGCCGGCGATGCCGTTCAGCCAGCCTCGTTCAGTGCCTTGGCCGTGTCTTGTTTGAGTACCTGGACCATGCCGGGGTTGAATCCGATGTGTACCTTGAATAGCGTCCCGTCCGGCCCAATGACCACCGTGTGTGGAATGGAGCCGACCTCAAACGCCTCGGCCACCGTGTCGTCATAGTCCATCAGGGTCGGCAACCGAAGGTCCTGCCGCTGCCAGAACTGTTGCACCTTCTGCCGTTTTTGGTCGTTACCTCGCACTCGTTCCCCCATATTTACTGCGTACACCTTCACGTCCACGCCTTCCTGCTGGGCCCAGTTTGCAAACTCTTGGAGCTTGGGAAGTCCCATCCGGCACGGGCCGCACCAAGTCGCCCAGAAATCAAGCACAACGACCGAGCCGCAAAGCTCGCTGAGCGTCACCTCTTGATCGTCGAGTGTGGCCAATGTGAAATCAGGCGCTGCGTCTCCCACACTCAACGCCAACTGCCTGAGCGTCGCAACCTCCCTGTGCACGCTTGGATCGTAAACAATCTCGCGCAGCGACTCGGCGTGGACCGTAGGGTTCATATGAAACTCAAACGGTATCTGCCGACCGTCAACCTTCACTGATTTGATCAGCTTCGTACGAGGATCGACAAGGACACGCACCGTTGCATCATCGCTGCTCAATAGAAGCGCCTCGAGCGTTGCACCGTTGATCTGCACTGATTCGCGGCCACTGAGTTGTAGGTTCTCAACAAGACCCATCCCCATGCCCTTCAGGTAATCGGCCGAGGACTTCCCGTACCGAAGCGCCAATTGAGGCAGCCGCAACCTGCCAATCGGCTCCATCGCCAGCAATCGACCGCCAGTCAACGGCAGGCGAACAACCTTGTTCGGTCGTATTTCCCGACTGAGGTACAGCTGTCCGTTGACTGCAAGAAAGTTGTGCCCCAGCGCGGTCAACTGCGCATTACCATTCGCCCCGGCCAACAGTTCAAACGTCATCGTCTGCTCACCACCCTGCGAAGGCAGTTTGATCGTCACTGTGTCCGTAAAGGCCGGCGCGTTCTGGTACGTTCGGGCCACCGCATCGAGCAGCTCGTGCGCGGACTCGATGTTCGATGCCGCCGGTCGACCGTCTTGAGGTTGACGCGCCGCCACAAGCAACGGCACCATCACCACCGCAGCCAAGACTAGACTTCTGCAAATCCACTTCATGCTCGAAGCTCCTTTGGTGTGGCGCGTTACGGGATCTCCTGACACGCCCCTGGGCAGACCGGCTAAGACTGCCATCTCAGTCAACACGTATACTAGGACCGCTATTCCAAAGCCCCGGCTGCAAGTCGTTCGTCGTGCAGCGTCTGAATCGTCACACCCAGCACAGGGTGCACAGTATCCGGTGCGATCTGGGCTAGTGGTCCAAGAACGAACGTCCGCTGGTGCAGCCGCGGATGCGGGATCACAAGGCCGGGCTCATCGATTATTTGGTCTTCGTACATCAGCAAATCCAGGTCGAGTCGGCGCGGCCCCCATCGAGTCTCAGTTGAGCGGTCACGGCCATGAGTGGCCTCGATCTCCAGCATCGCTCTGAGCAGTTCCCGCGGCGACAAGCGAGTAAGGATAGTAGCCGCACCGTTGAGATATCGGCCTTGATCGGGCGGACCTTCAGGCTCTGTTTCGATCAACCGGCTCACCGCAACGAGCTGGATGCCTTCTTGCCCACCCAGCGCGTCGAGCGCTGATTGCAGGATTTGGCGCCGATCGCCGAGGTTCGATCCGAGCCCGATGTATGCGGTTCGCTCGTGATTTGTCATGCCGGCACTTCCCAAAGCAAAGGTGTTTCATCAGGCACACCGAGCAGCGCAAACCGCAACATCTGCAACGCTGATTTGGCGGACCGATCGCGAACTGCTGAGCGATCGCCTGGGAACGCGAACTGCCGAACTGCAACTTGGCCTACTCGACCAAGTCCGATGAACACCGTGCCGACCGGTTTGTCTGATGTTCCGCCGTCCGGCCCCGCGATACCGGTTATCGCAAGACTGTAATCCGCCCCACTGGCTTTCAGCGCACCTTCAGCCATCGCGCGGGCCGTCGCCTCGGACACGGCGCCGCGCTCCGCTAACACTTCCGTCGGAACCGCCAGGCATGATTGTTTGAGCTGGTCCGTGTAAGTCACCCATCCGCCGACGTAGTAATCACTGGAGCCGGGGACATCGACAATCATCTTGCCCAACAGTCCGCCCGTACACGACTCTGCAGTGGCGATGGTCTGAGAGCTTGCCCTAAGCAGCGCCCCCACAGCTGATGCAAGCGATTCGCTTTCACAACCAAATACGTATGGCCGCCACGCCTCTTGAATGACTGATGCGATCTGTTCCAGTTCATTGTGCGCATCGGCGCTCGATCCGCGACCGACAATCCGCGCGGTAAGAATCGATTTGCTCACAGTCGTTCCCACGAGCGGTTGACGGTCTCGATCCATCAACGACCCGAGCAATTCGGCGCCCTTCGACTCGCCCAGACCGTAGGCGTGAACTGTCTTTGTGAGCACGACGTCGTCAGTATCAGGCAAATCTAACGCCGGCAACACTTGCTCCAGCAGCATCGGCTTCATCTCAGACGGCGGGCCGGGTATCGCAAATATCTGACATGCTCCAATGCGGCCGGCGATCCCCATCGCCGTGCCGTGTGGGTTGGGAAGGAATTGCGTCCCATCAGGCCGCTCGGCCTGCTTGAGATTGGAACTGGGCATGATGTTGCCGTGCTTACAGAACCATCGTTCCAATCGTTTGACCGCATCGGCATCGCGCACCAACGCCACTCCAGGGGTGAGCGCATCTGCCAGAGCTTCGCGCGTCAGGTCATCAGCCGTCGGCCCAAGTCCGCCCGTGAGGATCAGCAGGTCCACCTTGGTTGCGAGCCGAGACACAGCCTCAACGAGCGCCGCCTGATCGTCGCCGACCGTTCGATGCTCGATCGTGCGAATCCCCCGCGCCGCCAATTCTGCGCTGAGCCAGGCGGAATTGGTGTCGATGGTTTGACCCAATGTCAGTTCATCGCCAATGGAGAGGATTGCTGCAAACATGTGTTTCTGCTGGAGAACGGATTCGGGAAAAGGGGGATCGCGGTCATGCTATGCGGAACGACGTGAGGGGACGCAGAGGAAGAGTAACCACCGATGGACACGGATGAACGTTGATGGGTTTGGATGGAATGGAATCCCAAGAGTCAGGCGAAGCCGGACCTGAGGCTTTGCGAAGGTCCGGGTCTCTTCGAAGAGTCAATCACAGATGGGCACGGATCCCGAAGGAAGGTTCCGTTGGAAAGGATACAGAGAGAAAGAAGCCACAGATGGATACAGATGAACGGACAGATGAATGGGAAGCCGGACCTGACGAAAGAGTCTTCGAGAGAGGAAGGTCCGGGTGGAACGGAAAGACAACGTCGAAATGTCCAAACGATCGAAAGAGATTCACCGCCGAGTCGCAGAGAACGCAGAGGGGACGAGAGGAATCAGGGGTTAGGAGTCAGGAGTTGGGAGACACCAAGCCTCCAGCCGCACGCCGCAAGCCTCAAGCTTTCTGGACGGGACTCAACACAGAGTCACAGTGGACACAGAGGGGATGAGAAGGAGTCAGGGTTTAGGAGGG